>JAMPAE010000040.1 GCA_023667385.1 Ruminococcus sp. | reverse complement strand
AGGATATTTTTATGTTTGCCAAGCCATATGGGCTTTTGCGCAAGCCGATTTCACAGGATCGGCTGTTCTGCCTGATTGACGAGCTTTCGCAAAAGGAGCAGGCAATCAGCATTTCAACGGGCACTTCAAAAATAAAAATTGCACTGAAAAGCATCATGTATATTGAGCGGCAGAATCGCAAAACAGGGATTGTCACGGCGGCTGATTCATTTTTTTCTTATGCACCGCTTAGCGAAATCGCTGCGCAGCTTGACAAAAATTTTATCCATATACATAACAGCTTTTACGTGAATTATAAATACATCAACACCATGAGCTCCGGCGACTGCAAACTCATAACAGGCAAACTGCTTCCCGTCAGCCGCAAATTTGCAAAAGAGGCAAAAACACAGTTCCTGTTGCTGAAAGGTCGATGCATATGATATTTTTTGTGCGTCAGAGTTGACATTGTTCATGTAACCATTCATTACAAATCCATAATTCAACCGGCGCTTTGCTTTTGCAAGGTGTCGGTCTTTTTTGATTTTGGGATAATGGTTAGCCTTGGCAGTTTTTCGTCAGATTAAATAAATTTTTAATTACAATTTTTACTTGCATTTTGGCTGTATAATTGATACAATGTTAAATAATGTAAAATAGACTTATTGCGTGAGTGAGGGATTGCTGATGACGATGGAAGCAGATACTGTCTTTCATAAGCCGACATTTGATAATATTCCGGAAGAAAAAAGAATTAAAATACTCGATGTTGCTGTTAATGAGTTCGCAACAAAAGGGTTTGAAAATGCTAATATTAATACAATTGCAAAAAAAGCAGAGGTCAGCGTGGGCTCGCTTTATAAATACTTTGCAACAAAAACAGATTTATTTTTGACAAGCGTAAATTACGGCGTGGATTCCCTTGAAAGGATCCTCAGTGATGTGGTAACCTCTGATGAGGATATAATGATTAAGCTGGAAAAGCTCGTTCGTGCCGCAATTAGTTTTTCAAGAAAAAACTGTGTCATGATTAAGCTCTATAATGAGTTTACAACCGAAAGCAATGCAGAGCTTGGCAAACGCCTTGCGCAGAAAATGGAATCAATCACTGCTCAGGCATATAAGCAGGCAATCATTCAGGGACAGGTTGCAGGCGAAATCCGCACTGACATCGATCCGGGCATGGCTGCATTCTTTGTTGATAATATATTGACCAACCTCCAGTTTTCTTATGCCTGTGAATATTACAGTGAACGCTATAAAATTTACGCAGGCAATGATATTTTTGAAAAAGACGAGTTTGCAATTGAAAACATACTCAGATTTACGAAAGCTGCGCTTGAGCCGAAAACGAGGAACCACTGATTTAAAAGCTGCTTATTAATTTGAAAGATAACAAAATGAAAATACAAACCCGAAAGGAATGTTTAACATGAATTACGCATTAGCTTATGACATCGGAACAACCGGAGTCAAAACCTGCCTTTTTGAAATTGACAAAGACATCAAGCTCATTGCCGACGCAAATGAGGGATATGAACTTTATGTTTTTCCGGATGGAGGAGCTGAGCAGGATCCGAACGAGTGGTGGCAGGCAATGTGCAGCACAACCCGCAAGGTAATCAAAAAAGGTAAAATCAAGCCTGAAAAAATTGACGGCATTTCATTCTGTTCGCAGATGCAGGGACTTGTTCTTGTTGATGAAACCGGCTTGCCCGTCAGAAGAGCCATGAGCTACATGGATCAGAGAGCAAAGAAAGAGCTGAAAAAATATATGGCTCACGGTGTGCAGGTTGCAGGCGGTGAGGTTTCAAAAGTGCTCAAATCGCTGAAAATCACAGGTGCGGCTTCGGTCAGCGTTAAAGACCCTGTTTACAAATACCTTTGGGTTAAGGATAACGAGCCTGAAAATTTCAGACACGTACATAAATGGCTCGACGTTAAGGAAGCTCTCATTGCAAGGATGACGGGCGAATTTATCATGACTGAGGATTCAGCTTTTGCAACACTCCTTTATGATAATCACGAGGGCAAGCATTGCTGGAGCCCGGAGATGTGCAAAATGTTTGGTGTTGAGATGAAGCACCTTGCAAAAATTATCAAGTCAACCGATTATGTCGGCGGACTCACAGCAAAAGCAGCGGAAGAGCTTGGACTTGCTGAAAATACCGCAGTTTACGGCGGCGGCGGAGATGCATCGCTCATTGGCGTTGGCGCAGGTGCAGTTAAAAAGCTTGATACTCACATTTACATGGGCACTTCAGGTTGGGTATCAACCGTTGTTGACAAAAGCCTTGTTGACGTTGCTGCACTTATGGCTTCAACTGTTGGCGCACAGCCGGGACTTTACAATTATTTTGCAGAGCTTGAAACCGCAGGTAAGTGCCTTGAGTGGGTTAAAGATCATCTTGCCCTTGATGAAATCGGTGTTTATCTCAAAAAGACCCATGTTGCTGAAGATATGGAAAGTCAGTATACAAACCTTTATCAATATATGTCAGAGGTTACTCAGTCTGTTCCTGCCGGTTCAAACGGCGTAATTTTCACTCCTTGGCTTCACGGTAACCGCTGCCCGTTTGAAGACCCGAACGCAAAAGGAATCTTCTTCAACATCAGCCTTGACACAAGCAAAAGAGAGCTTATCAGAGCTGTTGCAGAGGGTGTTTGCTTCCATATGCGCTGGATGCTTGAGATTGTTGAAAAGAAAACTCCAACATCGCCAATCGTTCGTTTTGTCGGCGGCGGCGCACTTGCCGATTCAACAAGTCAAATTCTTGCCGATTGCCTTGGAAGAACAGTTGAAACCGTTGCAAGTCCGCAAAACGTTGGTGCAGTCGGCGCAGCAGTTGTTGTTGCAGTCGGTCTTGGTGTTATCAGCAGCATTGATGAAGCAGGCAAGCTGATTAAGGCTGATAAAATTTTCAAGCCGAACCCTGAAAACAAGTCTGCTTATGACAAAAACTTCGCAGTTTACAAAGAGCTTTATAAGTCAAACAAAAATAACTTTAAAATGCTCAACGGCTGATGATTAATTTTGGCGCTGTTGTGTTGACAATGTAATTTGTTAAGTATATAATTTAGGGGTGCTATCCAATCGGGTTGCACCCCACATTTTTAGGTAATAAATAAAAGAGAACAGTTAACAGGTATGCGGTGGCAGGTTGTGCTAACTGTCAGATTGATACCGCAGAGGTAACGCTTCTTATTTCACCACTGTTAATTTTACTGTTCGCTAAAAGTCAAGTAGGGGTGGCGTCTTGACGTCCTGTTGACAAATATCAGTTTATTACAGGTGTACAAAAGATTAAACGAGGTAATCACATGAAAACTTTAGGATATTATAACGGAAAATTCGGCGAGCTTGATGAAATGACTGTGCCGATGAATGACAGAGTAAGCTACTTCGGCGATGGCGTCTATGACGCAACCTACAGCCGTAACTATAAGATTTTTACGCTTGATGAGCACATTGACCGCTTTTATAACAGTGCTGCTCTTTTGAGAATTGAGCTCGGCTTGTCAAAGCAGGAGATGAAGGATTTGCTCAATGAAATGGTTGCAAAAATGGACAGCGGCAACCTCTTTGTCTATTGGCAGGCAACAAGAGGCACAGCTCAGCGCAATCATGCGTTCCCTGATAACGGTGCAAAAGCCAACATTTGGATCACTCTTACTGAAAAAGACATTGTTGACACATATGCCAAAATTAAACTGCATACAATGGAAGATACACGCTTTTTGCATTGCAACATCAAAACGCTAAATCTTCTTCCGAGTGTTATGGCTGCGCAAAAGGCAAAAGAGCTCGGCTGTGATGAAACCGTTTTTCACAGAGGTGACAGGGTTACCGAGTGTGCACACAGCAATGTTTCAATCATCAAAGATGGAATTTTCAAAACCGCACCGACAGATCATCTGATTCTTCCCGGTATTGCAAGGGCACACCTGATTAAGGCTTGTAAAAAGCTTGGAATCGGTGTTGATGAATGTCCGTTCACGGTTGATGAGCTGTTTGACGCCGATGAAATTATTGTTTCGTCCGCAGGTTCGCTTTGCCTTGCCGCAGAAGAGCTTGACGGAAAAAAAGTCGGTGGAAAAGCACCTGAACTGCTCAAAGCGATTCAGGATGAAGTTTACAGTGAATTTATTGAGGCAACCAATTAATAAACATCAGGAAAGGATTTGACCTGAATGACACCTTTTGTCTGTCAGAATTATTACAGAACATTTGCCAAAATTGACCTTGATGCAATTGAAAGCAATTTTGCTGAACTGAAAAAAAGAGTGAAAAGCGGCGTGAAGATTTGCGCCGTTGTGAAGGCGGATGCATATGGTCATGGTGCTGTTCAGGTTGCAAATTTACTGAAAGATAAGGTTGATTTTTTTGCGGTTGCAGCCCTTGAAGAAGCACTTGTGCTGCGTGAAGCCGGAATCACCAATCCGATTTTGATTTTGGCTTATTCATGTCCAAGCCAGTTTGAAACGCTTATTACTCACAATATAATTCCAACGATTTATGATTTTAATGACGCTCAGCGGTTTTCAAAAGCTGCCGAAAGACTCGGCAAAAAAGTACCCGTTCATCTTGCTGTTGACACCGGCATGAGCAGAATCGGGTTCAAGCCGAACGAGGAAAGTGCGGACATTGTGAAGCAGATTTCGCTTTTGCCGTCAATTGAACTTCAGGGATTGTTCAGCCACTATGCAAAAGCTGACTACGCAGATAAAGCTGCCGCAAATTTGCAAACCGAAAAATTTGATGCGTTCATTGAAATGCTTGAAAAGCGCAACGTAAATATACCGATTAAGCACATCTGCAACAGCGCAGGCATTATAGATTTTAACAAGCAATATGACATGGTTCGTATGGGCATCTCGCTTTATGGGATGTATCCGTCAGATGAGGTGAAAAAGGAGCGTGTCAGCCTGACTCCTGCAATGGAGGTCATAAGCCATATTATCCATGTTCATGAAATTGAAGAAGGAGTCGGTGTCGGATACGGTCACACATATATTACCGACAGAGAGCGCAAAATTGCAACGGTGAGCATCGGCTACGCCGACGGCTATAATCGCTGCCTTTCAAACAAAGGTTGGGTGTTGATTCACGGCAAACGTGCGCCGATTACGGGTAAGGTCTGCATGGATCAGATTATGGTTGATGTGACGGATATACCTGATGTTGCAGTTGGCGATCAGGCAGTTATCATGGGCAAATCAGGTGACGATGAAATTTCAGCAGAGCTTCTCGGAAGTCTCTGCCACAGCTTTGATTATGAAGTTGTTTGCACATTCATGCCAAGGGTAAAGCGTATCTATCTTCGCAACGGTGTGGTTGTGAGTGAATGATTGAAAAAAGGTACAAGCGTTCCCTGTACCCCACAAAAAAGCAAAAAAATAACCGCTGATTTAATCTAATCAGCGGTTTTGTGTTTCTATGCTTATTTGTTTTCGATGATTTCTTTCATCAGTTCAACAACCTGCTTGGATGCATTTCCTGTTTCCTTGCAGCCACGGTCGCTGAGGAACTGAGCTTTCTTTTCAGCATATTTATCGGTGTTGAAATTGACAATGTTGTCATACATTTCATCGTTGTTTGTTGCAATCGGGAACGGTGTGCTGTCAAGCGGATAGTAGAAACCTCTTTCGTTGTCATATTCATCAAGGTCATTTGCATAGATGAAGCCGAAATTATTGGTGAGTACATAATCGCAAATCCAGCTTGAATAGTCCGTGATACCGATGTCGCAAACTGTCATAAGCTCCTGAATGTCCTCATAGCTGTTGCCGTCAAGGATGTTTGGATTTTCTTTGATTTCAGGAACCTGATCAAGGAGCTTTTTAACCTTGAAGTGGAAACGATTGATGACTTTCCATTCGCCGCCGAAGCGTTTTGTTGCCGCTTCAATCAAGCGCTCATAGTCAACGTCATAGTATTTGATGTTTTTGGAATCACGGAAAGTAGGTGCATATAAAATGAAGTGGCAATCTGTGCTGACACGATAGAACTTGCAAACCTTTTCTTTGATTTGCTGCTTTGCTGCGTCATCTGCAAACAAGATGTCATTTCTCGGATGACCGAATTCCATTACTTTGGTTTTCTCATCGGGCCAATAGGTTGTGCGGTAAACCTCGGTTTCAAAAGCGGAATTTGAAATCATGTAGTCAACCTGTTCGCTTGCAAGCTGAGCAGCCTGCGCCCATTTTTTTGAAACAATTCTGTCTTTATCAATACGCTTGAGTCCCATTGAACCATGCCATGTGTTAATGTAATATTGACCGTCTTTTTTGGGCACGGGTTCCCACGGAAAGCAAACAGCATTGTCAACCCAGATTTTTGCGCTTGCCATTTCATAAAAATGTTCAAGCGTGTTTCTCTTAACAACTCTGACGCCTTTCGGACATTCAGCCGGATTCTTTTTCCACACAACATAGACAAGCTCCCAGTCAAGCCCCTGCCGCAAAATTTCGTTGCATATATATGACGGATTGCATTGATATTTGTTATCGTAGTGCATGAAAACAACTTTATTTTTTTGAATAGGAGTCTTTTTTGAAATTCTCCATCTTGTGAATTTTGCAATTAAATTGTCAAGCTTTTCACGAATAACACCGGGCAATTGTGCTATGCGCAAAAACAAAAATTTGAAAAAGCCTTTTTCAGCGGCTCTGCGTTCAATTTGCTGTAATTTTCCCATTCCTCAGTTCTCCTCGCTGTATTTCAGTGAAATCTGATGTTCATTTTATTTGTGCCGTAAAAAGTCGGCTTTCTTTTTATTATACCACAATTTCATTGCATTTTTCGCAATGAGTGATGATACAATGTTCCCGAATCTCCCGGATTTTTTGATTCCATGGAGATTCGTGGGATATTATACCATAAGGCTGTCAAAAAATCAACATTTTGGAAAAGGCAAACTGTATTTTATGCAGAACACAGTTTGGTTTCTATCTGACATCAGATAAGTGTACACCATGCCTCGTGTTTAACAGAAGATATTATTATAAATGCGAATTTTAAGCGATTAATTATTGCCGATCTTGATTTGCAGATATTGAAGAAATGCAGGCATTCGATTTTGATTTTGCTGATTGTTTTTTGCCATAAAGAAGTTTAGAGAGCGTTTTATCAATATTTTTTTAAAAATAAAAGAAAAAAATCACAAAACCGCTTGACATTAAATCGGTTTTTGTGATACCATTTAAAAACATATTATGAGAAAATGCGGCAGTTTGCCCTTTCTCCTAAAAGCATATTAACATTTATGCTTTTAAAAGTCAATAGATTTTCACAAATTTCTGTTGAGAATGAACAAACCGATTTTCAAAATCGGAACTTCATTGGCTGATGATTGATTTGAAGCGTGCTGACGTGCGCCGTGAATCTCAACAGCAGCTTAAAAATGCAAAAACGTATGCCACGAAAGGCAAATATTAAAGATATGGAGTGAATAAGCCAATGGTAAATGTGACCGATGTGAAGCTTGGCACCAACACACGAAAAAGCTTTGGTAAGATTCAGGAAGTTATGCAAATGCCAAACCTGATTCAGGTTCAGAAGGATTCCTATAAATGGTTCCTCGAAACCGGACTTAAAGAAGTTCTCAGGGATATTGCAGACATCACTGACTACACAGAGAATTTAGTGCTCAGTTTTGTTGATTACCGAATGGAAAGCAAAGCAAAGTACAGTGTGGCAGAATGTAAGGAGCGTGAGGTTTCTTATTCTGCGCCTATGCGTGTGACTGCAAGGCTTTATAACAAAACTACCGGTGACGTTAAGGAAAGCGAAATCTACATGGGCGATTTCCCGCTCATGACAGACAGCGGTACTTTCATTATTAACGGTGCAGAGCGTGTAATCGTTTCTCAGCTCGTTCGTTCTCCCGGCGTTTATTTCGGCATGACGCACAACATGACGGGTAAGAAGCTGTTTACAACAACTGTTATTCCAAACAGAGGTGCATGGCTCGAATATGAAACCGACCAGAACGATTTGTTCTATGTTCGCATTGACAAAAACAGAAAAATCCCAATCACAACATTCATCCGTGCTTTAGGCCTTTCTTCAAACGCTGACATTCGTGATTACTTCGGTCTTGACGACAGAATTGAAGCAACACTTGAAAAAGACGGAACAAAGAACACCGAGGAAGCTCTTCTTGAAGTTTACAAAAAGCTTCGTCCGGGTGAACCGCCAACACTTTCAAGCGCACAGTCACACCTTGAGGGATTGTTCTTCGATGATCGCCGCTATGACCTTTCAAGAGTAGGCCGCTATAAATATAATAAGAAGCTTTCAATTTCAGACAGAATCAGAGGATTCAGGCTTGCAGCTCCGGTTATCAATGAGCTCACAGGTGAAATCATCGCTGAAGAAGGCGAACTGATGACAAAGGAAAGAGCCCTTGAAGTTGAGCAGGCAGGCGCTAAGATTGCATATGTCAGCGTTGAAGGTGTTGACGAGCCTGTTAAGGTTATCTCAAACCAGATGGTTGACATCATGCCGTATCTTCCGCAGTTCACAAAAGAGGAACTGCTTGAAATCGGCATCAATGAGCACGTAAGCTATAACGTACTCATGGAAATTATGCCTGAAATTGAGGGCATGGATAAGCAGGATGCACTCAAACTTCTTGCTGAAAGAGCAGATGACCTCATTCCGAAGCATATTACTATTGATGATATTTTCGCTTCTATTAACTATCTTAACTGCCTTGCAAACGGCGTTGGCAGCCCTGATGATATTGACCATCTCGGCAACAGACGTATACGCTCAGTCGGCGAACTTCTTCAAAATCAGTTCAGAGTCGGCTTTGCAAGAATGGAAAGAGTTGTCAGAGAAAGAATGACTCTTCAGGCTCAGGAATCGGACAAGGTAACTCCGCAGGCACTCATCAACACACGTCCTGTTATTGCTGCTGTTCGTGAATTCTTCGGTTCATCTCCGCTTTCTCAGTTCATGGATCAGAACAACCCGCTTTCAGAGCTTACTCATAAGAGACGTCTTTCAGCTCTCGGTCCCGGCGGTCTTTCAAGAGACCGTGCAGGTTTCGACGTTCGTGACGTTCATTATTCACATTACGGACGTATGTGCCCGATTGAAACGCCTGAAGGTCCGAACATCGGTCTTATCTCATATCTTGCAACTTTTGCAAGAATCAATGAATATGGCTTCATCGAAGCTCCGTTCAGACCGATTGACAAAGAAACAGGCGTTGTGCTTGATACTTATGAATACATGACCGCAGATGTTGAAGATGAATTTACTGTTGTTCAGGCAAACGAAAAGCTTGATGAAAACGGCAGATTTGTCAGAAACAAGGTTAACGCACGTCACCGTGATGAGTTCCTTGAAATTGACCCGTCAAAGGCAGATTACATGGACGTTTCACCAAAGATGGTTGTTTCAGTTGCAACGGCACTCATTCCTTTCCTTGAAAACGATGACGCAAACCGTGCACTCATGGGTTCAAACATGCAGCGTCAGGCAGTTCCGCTTTTGACTTGCGATTCTCCGCTTGTCGGAACAGGTATGGAGTATAAGGCAGCAACAGACTCAGGTGTTTGCGTGCTTGCAAAAGCTCCCGGTAAGGTTGTTTATGTCAGCGCAGACAGAGTTGATGTTCTTGGCGATGACAACGTTGTTCAAACCTATGATCTTATCAAATTTATGCGTACCAATCAGGGTACCTGCATCAATCAGCGTCCTGTTGTTTCCGTTGGTGACACAATTGTTAAGGATCAGGTTATTGCAGACGGCCCTGCAACCAAAAACGGTGAAATCAGCCTTGGTAAGAATGCTCTCATCGGCTTCATGACATGGGAAGGCTATAACTACGAGGACGCTGTTCTTATCAATGAAAAGCTTGTTCGTGAAGATGTATACACATCAATTCACATTGAAAAATATGAGCTTGAATCAAGAGATACAAAGCTCGGACCGGAAGAAATCACAAGAGATATTCCGAACGTTGGTGAAGATCCTCTTAAAGACCTTGACGAAAAGGGTATCATCCGTGTTGGTGCTGAGGTTAAGTCCGGCGACATCCTTGTCGGTAAGGTAACACCGAAGGGTGAAACTGAAATGACTGCTGAAGAAAGATTGCTTCGTGCAATCTTCGGCGAAAAGGCAAGGGAAGTTCGTGACACCTCACTCAGAGTTCCTCACGGTGAATACGGTATCGTTGTTAAGGTTGAGGAGTTTACAAGAGAAAACAGCGATGAGCTCAGCCCGGGTGTAAATCAGGTTGTTCGCTGCTACATTGCTCAGAAGCGTAAGATTCAGGTCGGCGACAAGATGGCGGGTCGTCACGGTAACAAAGGTGTTGTTTCC
>JAMPAE010000003.1 GCA_023667385.1 Ruminococcus sp. | reverse complement strand
AGGTGAAAAAACATCTTGAAAACCTTGGCTTTGTTGTTGGCGGAACGGTTACCATTGTGAACACTCTTGCGGGCAACCTGATTGTGAATGTTAAGGAATCACGTGTTGCCGTCAGCAAAGAGATGGCACAGAAAATCATGGTTTAACTTATGATAAGGAGGAACAGATGATGGGTACACTCAAAGAAACAAAAGTCGGCTCAACCGTAAAGGTTACAAAAATCAACGGTCAGGGCGCAATCAAACGCAGAATCATGGATATGGGCATCACAAAAGGTGTTGAAATTTACATCCGCAAGGTTGCACCGCTTGGAGACCCGATTGAAATCACCGTTCGTGGATATGAGCTTTCACTGAGAAAAGCTGATGCGGAAATGATTGAAGTGGAATAAGTACATAATCGGGGATTTATCCCCATTTTTTAAGAGCAACAGTTAGCAAAAGCTAATTGTTGAAACAAGAAAGGATGAGACAGCATGAATTTAAGAATTGCTCTTGCAGGTAACCCTAACTGCGGCAAAACAACCTTGTTTAATGCGCTGACAGGTTCAAACCAGTTCGTTGGAAACTGGCCGGGAGTTACGGTTGAAAAAAAGGAAGGCAAGCTCAAAAAGAATGACAATGTAATCATCACCGACCTTCCGGGTATTTATTCATTGTCACCGTATACACTGGAAGAAGTTGTTGCAAGAAACTATCTTATCGGAGAAAGACCGGATGCAATTTTGAACATTGTTGACGGCACAAACCTTGAAAGAAACCTTTATCTCACAACTCAGCTCACCGAGCTTGGAATTCCTGTTGTTGTTGCAATCAACATGATGGACGTTGTTCGCAAAAACGGCGACAAAATCAACATTGATCAGCTTTCAAAATCACTTGGCTGCAAGGTTGTTGAAATTTCTGCCCTCAAAGGTGAAGGCACAATGGAAGCCGCAAAAGCAGCAATTGAAGCGGCTGAAAAAGAAAAAACAGTTCCGATGCACACGTTCTCAGGTGCAGTTGAACACGCAATTGCTCACATTGAGGAGGCAGCGGTTCACGAAATGCCGCTTGAGCAGCAGCGTTGGTATGCAATCAAAATTTTTGAGCGTGACGAAAAAGCACTTGAGCAGTTGAAGCTTGATGAAACTGTTCTTTCGCACATTGAAAAGGACATTCAGGCGGCAGAAGAAGAACTTGACGATGACTCAGAAAGCATCATCACAAATGAAAGATATGTTTACATAGCTGAAATCATCAAAGGTTGCCTGAAAAAGAAAAGAGTCGGCGGACTTTCAACTTCGGATAAAATTGACCGTGTTGTAACCAACCGATGGGCAGCACTTCCGATTTTTGCAGTTATCATGTTCCTTGTTTATTACATCTCAGTCACAACAGTCGGCGGCTGGGCAACTGACTGGGCAAACGATGGCGTGTTCGGTGACGGCTGGCACTTCTTCGGCGTCGGCACAAAGGCATATGTTGAAGTTGCCGATGAATTCGGCGAGGCTTCCCAGGTCGTCAACGGCTTCATCAGCTATGCTTCCGACAACGAAATTGACACAGAAGCAGTTGAGGGCGCACTTGACACAGAAGATGAAAACTTCAGCGAAGAAACCGCAAAAGCAGAGCTTACAAAATTTGCAGCTCAGTTTGCTGACACAGATAAAGCAACCTATATGGTTGAGGACGAGGAAACCCTTGCTGAAGAAGAAGCATCATCAACAGGTGCAGAGCTTAAAGAAGCACTTGCAGTATATGACAAAAACGGCTATGCTGAGCCTGACCCTGCCGATTTCGGCATTTGGGTACCGGGCGTTCCCGTTCTTGTTGGCAATCTTCTTGAAAAAACAAATTGCGCTGATTGGCTTTCAGGTCTTGTGCTTGACGGTATCGTAGCCGGTGTTGGCGCAGTTCTCGGATTCGTTCCGCAGATTCTTGTTTTGTTCATCTTCCTTGCGTTCCTTGAGGCTTGCGGCTATATGTCTCGTATCGCATTCGTGCTCGACAGAATTTTCCGCCGCTTCGGTTTGTCCGGTAAATCGTTCATCCCCATTCTCATCGGTACCGGCTGCGGCATTCCCGGCATCATGGCTTCAAGAACCATTGAAAATGAACGTGACCGACGCATGACCATCATGACAACAACGTTCATCCCTTGCGGAGCAAAGCTTCCGTTCATCGCCATGATCGCAGGCGCAATCTTCGGCGGCGCATGGTGGGTTGCACCGTCAGCATATTTCATGGGCATGGTTGCAATCATTGTTTCAGGTATTGCGCTCAAGAAAACCACCGCTTTTGAGGGTGAAGCCGCACCGTTTGTTATGGAACTTCCCGCTTATCACTGGCCGACTTTCTCAAATGTTATGCGTTCAATGTGGGAGCGTGGCTGGTCATTCATCAAAAAGGCAGGCACAATCATTCTCCTTTCAACAATCGTAATTTGGTTCACCACATACTTCGGTGTTGTTGACGGTTCATTCCGTATGCTTGCAGAAGAAGAAATTGACAAGAGCATCCTTGCTGTTATCGGTAACGCATTCGCATGGCTCTTCAAACCGCTTGGCTGGGGTAACTGGCAGGCAGCCGTTGCATCAATCACAGGCCTTGTTGCAAAAGAAAACATTGTTGGTACACTTGGCATTCTTTACAGCGGTGCAGGCAGTGTCTATAGCAACCTTGCAGGCGCATTCACATCGGTTGCGGGCTATTCATTCCTTGCATTTAACCTGCTTTGCGCACCGTGCTTTGCCGCAATGGGCGCAATCAAGCGTGAAATGAACAACGGCAAATGGACTGCTTTTGCAATCGCATATCAGTGCGGCTTTGCTTATCTTGTTGCATTGATGATCAACCAGTTCGGCAAGATGTTCACCGGCAGCGGCAGCATCATCGGCTTCATTGTTGCACTGATTGTTCTTGCATTCATGCTCTTTATGTTGTTCAGACCGAGCAAAGAAACAAAGCTGATGAAAAAAGCAATTAAAGCAGAAAAAGCAAAAGTAACAACAAAATAATTTGTGTTCCGGTTTCGTAAGGCGGTTGGTATAACTGCCTTACGAAATCCATATCTATATATAAAGTTTGGGTGATTTTATGCTTGCATGGCTTTCAAATAATATCGGTACAATTGTTGTTCTTGCTGTTGTGATTGCGATTGTGGCACTGATTATTGTCTCAATGCGCAAGGGCAAGAAAAAAGGTCAATCCTCCTGCGGCTGCGGATGTTCAAACTGCCCAATGAGCGGAAGCTGCCATGGAGGGAACAAAGAATAAATTTATCTTGCAAACTTTCCGTGACTGTGTTATTATTATAAAAGTATAATCAGACAAGGAAGTGTTTTTGTGCATTTGCAGGAATCAGGTGAAATGTACCTGGAAACGATTCTAATTCTTTCTCAGCAGAATAATTATGTTCGTTCAATAGATGTCGGTGAATATATGGGCTATTCAAAGCCGAGTGTCAGCAGGGCAATCGGACTTTTGAAAAACGGCGGCTATGTCACCGCAAACAGAGAGGGTCATCTCTTTCTGACAGAAGCAGGCATGGAGGTTGCTGAAAAAATCTATGCCCGTCACAAAGTGCTCACAAAATTGCTGATTAAAATCGGCGTCAGTGAGGATGTTGCCGCTGAGGATGCTTGCAGAATTGAACACTGCATCAGCGATGAATCGTTTGCAGCAATCAAAAAGTATGCCGATTGATCTATGATGATTGGTATGCAGGCAAACAAGTTAAAATTTGAAAGATTTTTTACCCGCACGGGGATATGAGCTGACGACCAATGGTTCAGCTTTATGTCTGCGTGCGGATTTTTTTGAAAGGTGATTGATTATGGATAAGTTCAGATGGGCGTATATCGGTAGCGGAAACATTGCCGAATCAACTGCAAAGCAAATCATCAAGGGCGAGCACTGCATTACCTCGGTTTATGGCAGAAACAAGGAAAAAGTCAGAGCCTTCGCCAAGAAATACGATGCAGATGCATTTGATGATTTTGACAAGGCAGTTAACAGTGACGATGTTGATGCGGTTTACATTGCAACGCCGCACACCGCCCATGTTGACTTTGCCGTGCGTGCAATGCAGCTTGGTAAGCCTGTGCTTTGCGAAAAGCCGGTTGGTGTTTCTGCCAAAGACGTTGATGTGCTGATTAATGCGGCAAAGCAGAATGATGTCTATTTTTGCGAGGCCATGTGGACTTGGTTTTCAGATGTTGCACTGACCGTGAAAAAGTGGGTATCAAGCGGAAAAATCGGCAGCATTAAAGAGGTTGAGATAAACTATGCTTTTCCGGGAATCATGATGCCGAAAAATTCACGTGTGCTGACACCTGAAACGGCAGGAGGCGCAATTCTTGACATTGGAATTTATCCCATAACTTATTGCTATAATTTGTTTGGTTATCCCGAAGGGATTCGCTGTGAGGGCAAAATCAAAAACGGAATTGACATTAAAGAAACGGTCACACTCGATTACGGCAGCTTTAAATGCACGCTGAAAATGTCGCTTTGCAGCCTGAAAGAAAACTGCATCATCAAAGGCAGCGAGGGAACAATAACACTTCCCGTGTTTTTCCACATGGCATCAAAAGCGATTTTGAAAAGCAAAAGCGGAAAGTCAGTTTTTGATGGTATCACTGATTATCTGACCGAATTTACATTAGTTGCCGATGAAATCAGGCAGGGAAAGAAGGAGTCGGCTTTCATTCCGTTTGAAGCAACCAAACAGTGCATGAAAATCATTGATGAATGCAGAAAGCAAATGAAGCTGATTTATCCATTTGAGAAATAGAATAAGAAACGGGCAAAAATTTTGACAAATTTGTCCGTTTTTCTTGTCAATTGACGTATATATAAGTGAAGGCGCTGAAAGGAGGAACATGATGACAGATTCGCAATTGCTCAGTTTAATCAAAACTGATTCGTCAAAAGGCTTCGATGACCTTATTTCGGCTTATTCGGCACTTGTGTTCCGCATTTGTGCTGCGTCAATGGTACCCCTCGGAACAAAGGAAGATGCTGAAGAATGTGCATCTGATGTTTTTGTGAATTTCTATCGGCACATTGATGACATAGATCTTGAAAAAGGCAGCATCAAAGGGTACCTTGCCGTTTCGGCAAAGCGGTGCGGAATTTCAACGCTGAGAAAAATGCAGAAAGAAAAAGAAAACATCAGCCTTGACTCGGCGGAGCTTGAAATTGAAGCAAAAGATGACAGCATAAGCCGTGAGCAAAAAGAAATCATTTATGACGCCATCAAAAAGCTTGGTGAGCCTGACAGTGAAATCATCACACGGCGGTTCCTTTTCGGTGAAACGGCAAAAGAAATTTCGTCAAGGCTCGGCATGAACCCCGATGCGGTTCAAAAACGTGCAAAGCGAGCGCAGGCAAAGCTGAAAATATTGTTGGGAGGTGCACTTTGTGAAAGATAAGGATTTTGATTTTTTCGGTCAGCTTGATGAAACGGAAATGAGCGAATTGATTGAAAAATATGAAACGGATATAAGCAGCAAAACAAAGCATGAAATCAAATCAAAGGCGTTTGCAAAAGCCGGACTTGAACAGCCGGAAAGCGAAAACATGATTAAAATGAACGGCAGTTTAAGCCGCAATATGAAAAGATTTTTTGCGGTGGCAGCGTGTGTTTGCGTGGTTCTGACATCGGTTGCGGTTGGCATGGTAATCAGAACCAAACCGCAAAAGCCGGTTGACGTCATCACAACGGAAGTCACCACCAACAAAAGCGGCACGAGCAATCCGCTGATGCTGGCAATTTCAAATGGCGATGACAAAATGATTGATTCGCTTTTGAGTAGCAAGCTTTTCCTGAGCAGTGATGTCCTCAGCTATGCCATCGACTGCATCACCGTTCTTTCATATAACACCATCGGCGAGATTGCACAGGCAGTTTATGACGCTTTTGGCACAACAGGGCTTGATCCGCTTATTGAAAAAACCTTGCTCGGAGATTCCGACGGCGCAATTGCTGAGCTTTCAAAAAAAGACGGCACGGTTCATTCATATACGGATAAGCTGGCGTTCTTCTTTTCCGTTGTGTTCTGCAACAGCGAAACAGTTGATTCATTTGTGAAAAAGGGTGCAGACCTCAACTCACGTGACGCCGCCGGCAATTCAATTTATCAGCTTGCCGTGAAATATGGTAATGACGAAAACACAGCCTATGCCAAGGCGCATGGAATATCGTGAAAAGAAATACACACGTCGTTTTAACTTCATCAAAGCTTAACAAATAAAATAAAATCATAGGAGTGATCAACATGAAAAAGAAACCAGCTATTATTACATCAATCATCCTTGCGCTGTGCATTTTGTGCGCAGTTGCCGTCACTGCAATTGATTCGGTGACAACGCCGAAAATTCCGGTTGAAAAATGCAAAACCTATTATGCCTATTACAATGAAGCCAGTGCAAAAGGTGCGGTTGCATTCTCGCTGAACAATCAGTTCACCTCTTTCGGCAAAAGTGAAAAGGATCTTGTTCTCTGCACACAAAATGCCGAGGGTAACTACGTTGCAGTTTATACTATTCCGAGAGAAGCCGTTTCGGTTTGGTTTGCAGGCAAAACCGAGGTGAATGTTTATTCAAACGAAAACGGCTGCCAGCTTCTCGGCGGACTGAGCGCAATCGGATTCACCGCAGACAGCACAAAAACCAACATTGCGTTTTCGCTTAATTCTCAGAGCATTTCAGGCGGCACAAACTACTATGTCTATGTTCCCGATAATTACTTCGCAGATGCGGCAGGTGTCGGCAATGCAGGCGGATATGTTATGATTGAAGCCGAAAAAGTCAACAGTTACACAGGTGACTTGCTTTCTGATTTGCAAACGGCAGCTCAAAAAGTTTATGACGTGGCCATTTGGGGCGTTGAATCAGTTGCAGGCTTGCTGGGACAGTAAAATCCACATTTGAAATAAGCGACAATCGGCAATTATTTTTAGCCGATTTTAACAAATAACCTCCGCTTTTTTCGTCATGTTGACGATTGGCGGAGGTTGTAATTTTTGCGAAAATCTGCTATACTGTATCGGTGATTAAAATTGAAAAGCAAGTTGATTTTTGCTTGCTGTTTCAAAAGAAAGAAGGATACAAATGAAAAAGTTTTTAAGCGTGATTCTCTCTTTGGTAATGGTTTTCGCCCTTTGCAATGTTGCTTTTGCCGCAGATGCAGACACAGCAAAAGCACTCAAATTCAATGATGACGGAAAGTTCAAAATCATGCAGATCAATGATACCCAGGACATTGACAGAATGAACAAGAACACAGTCAAGTTCCTCAAAGCAGCACTTGAAGGTGAAAAGCCGGACTTGGTTGTTATTCCCGGCGATATGCTTTCTGATATGTTCACCGGTGCAAACGAAAAGAGAGTTAAGAATGCTCTGAAAGCACTCGGACAAATTCTCAATGATGCAAAAGTTCCGTTTGCCGCAACTCCGGGTAACCACGACCATGACCTTGAGGATGTTGTTTCAATTGCAGATCAGATGGCAACTCTCAGAGAGTTTGAATATTGCGTAAACGGTACCGACGGCTGTGACCCGGGAACATATAATCTTCCGATCATGAGCAGTGACGGCAGCAAAATGGCAATGAATGTTTATGTTATGGATTCCAACAACAAGAGCGGCCTTGCAAACGGATATACAGGTGTATATCCTGAGCAGGTTGAATGGTATAAGCAAAAGAGTGATGAGCTTAAAGCTGCAAACGGCGGTGAGGTTGTTCCCTCTCTCCTTTTCCAGCACGTACCTGTTAAGGAAATCTATCAGTTCCTCAATCAGGTTAAAATCACAGACATTAACAAGGATTCCGTTTTCAGCCTCAATGACTATAAGTGGTATAACCTCAACCCTGATTACATCATTTCAGATGATGCATTCTTCGGTGAAGCTCCCTGCTCTGAAATGGCAGACCACATCACAGGTCAATATGAAGCATGGCTTGAAAAGGGTGACATCATCGGCGCATTCTTTGCTCATGACCATGTAAACAACTTTGTTGGTAAAACTGACGAGGGCATCATCCTCGGCTATAACGGCGGCACAGGCTTCCGTGCATATGGCAACGGCGACCAAAGATCAGTTCGTGTTTTTGAAATTGATGAAAACGATGTTTCGGCATACACAACCCGCTCAGTATATTACAAAGACCTTTGCGGCAGCATCACATTCTATCCGTCAGACATCATGACACCGGCAATCTTTGGCGAAATCTTCAAATTCTTCCTCAGATTTGTTGGTATCGGTGCATAATTGAATCATAATAATAAGGCGGTCGTCTGAATTGGCGGCCGCTTTGAACTGCCAAATTTTGTTTTATTTTATGATGCTGCGGATAGAGCTTTATAAAAGCACCAGTGCTGTTCGCACAGTCAGAAAGGTTGGATTGTTCATGAAAATCGGTGTATCATCGTCGTGCTTTTATCCGCTGGAAACTGAAAAATCGCTTGTCAGGCTCGGCGAGCTTGGCGTGAGAACTGCTGAAGTGTTTTTCAATGCGTTTTCAGAGCTTGAAAGCGGCTATCTCAGTGAGCTTTGCAAAATCAAAGAGCATTACGGCATGGATATTGTTTCGTTTCATCCGTTCATGTGCTTTGCCGAGCGGTATAACATTTTTTCGGCGTATAGGCGCAGATTTGATGACAGTCTTGAAATGTATAAGAGGTTCTTCAATGCAGCGGCAACAATAGGCGCAAAATTCTATGTTATGCATGGCTCAAAAACATATATGGACATCAGCCGTGAGGAATACGCAGAAAGATTTGACATTTTCCGCAGGCTTGGCAAGGAGTTTGGCATCACGGTTGCGCATGAAAACGTTGTGGATTACGTTGGGCAGACGCCGGAGTTCATGCGGTTTTTGAGGCAATCAATCGGCGATGAATTTAAAATGGTGCTTGATGTTAAGCAGGCAAGGCGCTCAAAGGTTGATGCATTTGAATTTGTCAGCACCATGGGCAGCAGCATTGCGCATTTGCACCTGAGCGATTTTGCACCCAATGAGGACTGCCTGCCGCCAAGTGAAAACGGAAACTTCGATTTTACTCGCCTGTTTGCCGAAATGAAAAAGTTGGACTACAGCGGGAGCTGCATTGTTGAGCTTTATAACAGAAATTTCAGTGATGACAAGCAGCTTATAGATTCTGCAAACTATCTCAGGCGGACTGCCCGCTCGGTTGGATTTGACGTGGAATAAAAATCAAGCAGTAAACCAATAAGTTCACTGCTTGATTCGAGTAAATCCATCCTATACATATTCCTGACTGGCTTTGTGAAGCTGTTCAACAAATGCATTGTCAAGATCCGTCAGTTTGTAACCCTTGCGATAGATGAGCACATCTTTATATATTTTTTTATTTCCTGAATACGGACACGAAACAAGTCCGTATTTTTCTTTTGTTTCCTCATCAATCGGTGACATCCACATGAATGTGTTCGGCACTTTTGAAAGAATTTCAAACTGGCTGCCCCGCTCGAAAACAAAAATGCGTTTGTCAACAAATTCCGAAAGCTCAGCTTTTTTGACGTCGATGAGCGGCATTGACGGAACATACGGATCGGCGTGGGTGACTTCAATGTAATCGGCAAGCTCCTGCGGCGCAATGCTTTGCTTTGAAGCAAGGGGATGATTTTTGCTCATGTAAAGCTCATAGCTGAACTCACAGACAAGCTCGCTCGAAAGTCGCTTTTCAATGAAAAAGCTTTTGTAATATTTGTCGAATGTGTTCTGATAGCGGACAATTCCGAGGTTATATTCTTCTTTTTGAATTTTTCTGATGGTTTTCATCGAGTTGGTTTCTTTATAGAAAAATTCAGCAGGAGAATCAGTCGGCATTTGCTTGCAAAATTCTGCAAACGCCTGTGCAATATAGGTCGATCTGGGTACGCTCACGGAAAAGTGCTTTGTTTTTGCTTTTCCGTTGATGTAAATGTCCTCAACCTGCTCCACCTGAGAGATTATACGGTGTGCATATTGCAAAAACTCCTCTCCCTCTTCCGTAACGGTGATACCTTTTGAAGTGCGCCTGAAAATTGTGATTCCCAAATGCTCCTCAAGCTCTTTGATTGCACGGCTGAGGTTCGGCTGACCCATATATAAATTTTCGGCAGCCTTGCTGATAGATTTTGTTTTTGCAATTTCAACAGCATATTTGAAATGAAGTATGTTCAAATCTCTCGCCCCCTCTTTTGGCCGTTATTTGATTAGGCTTAAATAATAGCACATTTTTGACCGTTTTGTCAAAGTGTATCAGTCAAAATCAAATTCATCCTCATTTTTGACTTTGAAAATTTCAAACACTTCGTCAAGCACCTTATCGTTTGTTTCTCTGATGTATTTTTCATCGTTGTTGATGCACTGAATGCGGAAAATATCAACATAGCCGTCATTGTCAACGGGAGACAGCACTGCATATTCAATGCCGTCACGATAGACTATATCGAGAAATTCATAATCTGCGGTAACGCCATCGGTATCGGTGATTGTGACGGTGAAATCAAGCTCCTCATCGTTGAGCTGATCAAGCAGTTTTGACATTTTTATTCATCCTCTTCCTTGGGTTTATTTTTGTTTCCGACATTCCAGCGGTAAATTTCATGGTTTTCAATGTCAACATTCTGAACAATGATTGGCTGAATGCCTGCATTAGCAGTTATTGTTGTCACAAGCGACTTTGCAAACGGAAACAGCTCCTTGAAGGTTTCAACATGTATGAACTCTTTTTCAACCTCGTTTTTAATTTCAAAAACGCCGGCAACAACAACCTTGATGTTAAGCAAATCAGGATTGTTGTTGTCAAGGACTTCAACCGTGAGGTAAGCTTCGCAGAAACCTTTGGCGGTGTATTTCACGTTATGGGAGACTTTGTGGTTGAGCTTCAGCTTAACCTTTGACTGAACCTTGTTGTTGAATGTGATCTCGCTCACCTTATATGCTTTGAGCTGAGTGTTTGTCATGGTTTTTCCTCCTTTTGGTGTATGCAGATATACCTTTTACTTTTGCATTGTGCTGAAAATTGAAGTGAAAACAGCAAGCTCACGTGCGTAGTTTTTCAACCGCAGATTTTTCGGTGACGGCGCAGGGATGCTTTTGGCTTCAACGCCTGCAAGTTTTCCGATGATTCCGGAGCGCAAAAGATGAAATTCGCTTGATATGAAAGCAATGCTTGGTGTTTTTTCAAGCTGCATTGCGTCAATGATTTTCTTTGCGTTGATGAAATTTTCAGCGGTAGTGGTTGATTTATCCTCTAAAACAATGCGTTCCTTTTCAACGCCGAGTGCTGTCAAGCCCTCAAACATTGCCTGAGCTTCGCTTTTGGTCTGGTCATCGTGCACAATTCCGCCGCAGCAAATTGCAATCACATTTTCATGCTGCGAAAGATACTCGGCAGCGGCGTTAATTCGGGTTTGCAAAGTTGCTTCGGGCTTGTCACCTCTGACTCGGCAGCCAAGAATCAGCAAAAAATCCGGCTCATCGGTGCAGTTCCCTTTGCTTGCAAAAAATTCGGCAACAGCAAAAACACCGATAACTGATGCGGCAACGGCGGCAGATGAACAAAGAAGCTTTTTAATGAGCATAAAATCACAGCCTTTTAAGTTGATTTATTATAAGGTAATATTATACATATGTCGGTTTGATCTATGAAGCGAACATATTTTAATCATTATAACATAAACTTATTTTAATGGCAACAAAGTTATTATAAGCTGTTTTGGGCTTGTGACTTATTGAAAGGAGCGTAATTTCATGTGCGGAATTATAGGCTACGTTGGAAAAAACATTGCTGTTCCATATCTTGTTGAGGGATTGGAAAAGCTGGAATACAGAGGTTACGATTCGGCAGGTGTTGCGCTTGTTGAAAAAAGCGGAATCAATGTTATCAAATCAAAAGGCAGGCTTTCAAACCTTGAATCACTCATTGCTTCAAAGGCTCATTCTGATTCATGCATTGGAATCGGTCACACTCGATGGGCAACTCATGGTGAACCGAATGACATCAATTCTCATCCGCATCTGAGCAAAAGCGGTCTGTTTTCCGTTGTACATAACGGTATAATCGAAAACTTTGCATCGCTTCGTGAAATGCTTCAGGGAGAGGGTTACACATTTGTTTCACAAACTGACACAGAGGTTATTGCGCATCTGCTTGAAAGAAATTATGATGGTGACCCGGTTTCCACCCTCGCAAAAACAACAAAAATGCTTGAAGGCTCATATGCGCTTGGTATTTTGTGTTCGGATTTTCCCGATAGAATCATTTGCACACGCTGGGCGAATCCGCTTGTGCTTGGCAAAAATGATGACGGCTGCTTCGTTGCGTCGGACATGACGGCAATTTTGAAATATACCGGAAATATATATAAGCTTGGCGGCAACGAAATTGCAGTGCTCAACAAAAACAGCATCATATTCTACAGCGCTGACGCCGAACAGATCAGCAAGCAAAGCGAGCAGATTACATGGAGCATTTCCGATGCGCAAAAAAGCGGCTATGAACATTTTATGCTCAAAGAAATCATGCAGCAGCCGCAATCGCTTCGTGATACGATTCACCCGAGAATCAAGAACGGAAAGGAAATCAACCTCGACGGCCTTAATTTGACAAAAGACGTTCTCAAAAACTATAGCAAAATTTTCATAACTGCCTGCGGTTCGGCTTATCATGTCGGAATCGTGGGAAAATATGTTATTGAAAAAATGACGCATATACCGACTGAGGTTGACATTGCGTCTGAGTTTCGCTATAGAGACCCGATTGTTGATGAGCACACGCTGGTGATCATCATCAGCCAAAGCGGCGAAACGGCAGATACCCTTGCCGCACTGCGAATTGCAAAGGAAAAGGGTGCACGCATTCTTTCAATTGTTAATGTTGTCGGAAGTTCGATTGCCTGCGAAAGTGATGATGTGCTTTACACATGGGCGGGGCCTGAAATTGCAGTTGCAACAACCAAAGCATATTCAACCCAGCTTGTCATGCTATATCTTCTTTCGGCGCACATTGCTCATCAAACAGGCATGATGAATGACGCTCAACTGGCTGATTTTATTGCAGATGTTGAAGCTTTGCCCGAAAAGGTTGAGGAAATTTTGGAAACCACAAACGAAAAAATCAAACAGCTTGCAAAAATTTTCATTCCGCTTGAACATTCCTATTTTATCGGCAGAAACCTTGACTATGCCTGTGCAATGGAAGCCTCACTGAAAATGAAAGAAATCAGCTACATTCACTCCGAAGCATACGGTGCAGGAGAACTCAAGCACGGAACAATTTCGCTCATTGAGGTTGGTACACTTGTTGTTGCGCTGGCATCAGCCGATGCAATTTTTGCAAAAACGCTCAGCAACATCAAGGAAGTTAAGGCCAGGGGTGCAAGGGTGCTTGCTGTTACAACCGAAAAGCACAAAAATGAAATCAGCGACATGGAATACAGCATTATTTTACCCGATACCAACCCGATTCTGACGGCGTCACTGGAGGTTATACCAATGCAGCTTTTGAGCTATTATGCATCAAAATTCAGGGGCTGTGACATTGACAAACCGAGAAACCTTGCAAAATCCGTGACCGTGGAATGATTTTTATTAATAATGCGGGCAGAAGCCATGAAGAATGAAGCTTCTGCCCGCAGAGTATATTAGGAGATTAGAAACAGCTAATCAATGAGAATACGCTGACCGTAAATGATAGCGCCGCCACAAAAAATGCTGTGTATTTGTGAGACGCAGGCTTTCGGTTAATAATAAAATCAGCGGAAATAAATGCACTGAAAATAAATATGAATGCGGTGATTAAAAAAGTTATGAACATAGTTTTTTCCTCCTTTATATTTTGCATGATTATTATAATACAAAAAATATTGTTAGTCAATATCTTCAGCTATAATCATCCTAATCGGAATTATCTTGTCCTTTTTTTCATATAGTTCAACGAAAGGACTGATGATAAGATGATACTTGAAATAAGAAAAGCCAATCGCTCTGACCTTTTGCCGCTGCTGAATTTGATGTGCAGCGAAAAGCCGGTGATTGACCGCAGGTTACTTGACAGGTTTGATGAAATTTTGAGCCAAACCAACCACAGCGTTTTGCTTGCAGAAGTTGACGGCGAAATTGTCGGTACGCTTTCGGTGAGCATCATTGACGGAATCGGCAGCGATTTTCCGTTTGCTGTCATCGGCGGAGGAAAAATCAAGCCCGATTTTTGCGGCAAAGGTGTTGACCGGGCGCTTGCCTCGCAGGTGCAATACATAGCCGCCGAAAAAGGCTGCAAAGTGATTCACGGCGAATGATTCAACGAAAGAACAAACAAATTTTCAGCGGTGCTGTTTGATGACAGTACCGCCTTTGTTTATAATAATCAAACATCAGCGTTTTGCGAGGGAGCGCTGATGTTTTTATCAGCAAAAAAGTCTGCCGAACTGAAACACAATGAACGATACTGTGTAGGCAAACACGGTTTGATACGCAAGGGCGAAGCAAGTGTGCTTCACGCCGTTCATTTCACGCCTGATTGCATTAACAGCAACAATGCACGGTGGGCAAAGCAGGTTAAATGCCAAAAATGACAATGCAGAAGCCGCAGTTAGTTGCTCTGTCAGCGGCACTCCATTCAAAAGCACTTCAATTGTGCTGACGATGTTTTCTTTTGCGAAAAAGCCTGAAAGAACGGCGACTGAAAGCTCACCTGAGCCAAAGCCGAGCGGCGAAAAAATCGGTGCAATTGCTGAACCGATATACCCCAGCAAGCTGTTTTCAAAAGCCTTTGTTGGCGCAAAAGCACCGCCTGTGAATGAAAATGATGACAAAAACCAAATGATAATTGAAGAAAGCATGATGACAGAGCCCGCTTTTTTGATGAAAGCCAAACTCTGACGAACTGCGTTTTTTAAAATACCTTTTAAAGATGGAACACTGTATGACGGAAGTTCCATCAGGAACACAGATTTGCTTTTGCGTTTGTCTTTTAAAAGCATACCTGAAAAAAAGACAGCGGCAACTGCAAACATAAACACAAGCATGAGGGCATATCGGGGACTGCCAAACATTGCGGCGGAGATGAACGTGATGACGGTCAGCTTTGCGCTGCACGGAATGAATGGCGTGACCATAATGCTCAGCCTGCGCTGACGGTCACTTTCAATTGTTCTTGTTGACATGACGGCAGGCACGCTGCACCCTGAACCGATGAGCAGAGGAATGAACGATTTTCCCGAAAGGCCTGCGGCCTTGAAAATTCTGTCTGTCAAAAATGCGATTCTTGCCATGTATCCGCTTTCTTCAAGCACACCGAGTGCCAGAAACAGCATGAAAATCTGCGGAAGAAAGCTTATCACAGAACCGACCGCAGGCAAGATTCCTCCGATGATAAGCTCCTGAACCAAATCGTGGCATCCGATACTGCTTAGCAATTTTGAGGCAGTATCGGTAAGGTGAGCTTCAATCATGAGTGTGTCTGCCAAGACGGCAAACTTTGACCCTGCAAGGGAAACGCAGACATAATAAATCAGAAAGATCACGCCAAAGAAAACGGGAAACGCAAAGAATCGGTTGAGGACAATGCTGTCAATTTTTTGCGAAAGATTTTTTCGGTTTTGCTTTGTTGAAATGCAGGCGGAAAGTACCTTGTCAATGTATTTATATCTTTCACGTGCGAAAAAATCAGACGCATTGCAATTTACTGCTTTTTCAAGTTGGGCAGTCAGGCTTTTCAGCATTAATTTATCGTTGGCAGAAAGCAGTTTCAGGCATTTTTCATCGCCCCCAAGTGACTTGACCGCAAAGAAAGCTTTGCTTTTTCTTCCTGCAAACAGCTTTTCGGCTTCGCTCATGATGCTCAAAACTGAGTTTGAATAAATTGTGGGCTTAGTCTGCTTTGCAGCGGCAGCTTCTTTGGCTTTGTTAATGATAACATTCATGTCCATGCTGCTTGCGGCACTGATGCAAACGGTGGGTACGCCGAAAAAGAATGACAATGCTTCTTCATTGATGCTGCTGCTGTGGCTGAGCTTGTCAATCATGTTGACTGCAAGCACAAGCGGTATTCCTGTTTCAAGCAACTGCGTTGTCAGATGAAGGCTTCTGCCGAGGTTTGACGCATCAACAAGGTTAACAATGACATTTGGTGCTTCATCCAGCAGAAAATCACGTGCACAGTTTTCCTCCGGTGAAAACGGCGAAAGGGAATAAACGCCCGGCAGATCAATTACGGTGATGCTTCGGTCATTTTTGCAAAGCCGCTCTTTTTTGTCAACTGTAACGCCCGGACGGTTCCCGACATATTGCTTTGCTCCTGTCAGCTTGTTGAATAATGTTGTTTTGCCGCAGTTCGGGTTGCCCGCAAGTGCAATTTTCAGCATACTGCCACCTCCTGTTTTGCCTTCATATTAATAGTTATGAAAACAGTGCGGACAAAATGCAGGTGATGGCAGAACCGATGAATTGATGCTGTTTTAATATGCGGGTGAAATACTGCATTGATTTTATCATTCCTGCCCGCAACCGTCAAAATGCACAAACAGCGAAGCGGAAAACTGTGAAACAGTGTCAAATTTGGTTGTTGACTTTGGGTTGAGAAGTGCCTATAATAATGTGTTGTTAGCTCACTAACAATTAGCCTGCTAACATTTTGTTAAAAGGAGGGCGAAGGATGGAAGAAAAGAAGTCTGTTTCATTTGAGCTTCACAGAACATCAAAGCTGATTAAGCGCCGCCTTGACGGCGAAAAGCCGATTAATATGCCAACGGCAGCTCACGGAAGAATCATCGGATTTATTGCAAATGAAAACCGTGATGTTTTTCAGCGTGACATTGAAAAGGAACTGAACATTCGCCGTTCAACTGCCACAAACATATTGAAGCTTATGGAAAAAAACGGGCTGCTTACCCGTGAAAGCGTCAGCAGTGATGCGAGGCTGAAAAAATTGGTGCTGACGGAAAAGGCGCAAGAGCTGCATGAAGCAGTGCTTGAAAACTTCAAAACGCTTGAAGAAAAGCTCCGCAGAGGAATTTCACAGCAGGAGCTTGACATATTTTTTAATGTACTGGATAAATTGAATCAAAATTTAAAGGAGGATGATGCCAATGATTAAGAAATTATCAAAATGCATCCGTGAATACAAGCTCGATTCACTGCTTGCACCGCTTTTTGTTGCCCTTGAGGTTGTGATGGAAGTTGCAATCCCTTATTACATGGGAAAGCTTGTTGACAACGGAATCAACGGCGGCACAAACGGAGAGGGTAACATGACATATATCCTTGAAATCGGTGCTTTGCTTGCAGTGTTCTGTGTCATCTCACTGGCAGGCGGCGCACTTTCAGGTAAATATGCCGCAAGAGCTTCGGCGGGCTTTGCAAAAAATCTGCGCCATGATATGTTCCACAATGTGCAGAACTTCTCATTTTCGAACATCGACAGATTTTCTGTTTCCAGCCTGGTAACGAGACTTACCACTGATGTAACAAATATGCAAAATGCATATCAGATGATCATCCGAATCGCAATTCGTTCACCGCTGATGCTGATTTTCTCACTGATTATGTCAGTCAGGGTCAACGCAAAGCTTTCGCTGATCTTCCTGTGTGTACTTCCGTTTTTGGGCGGTGCACTGTTCATCATCATGACCCACGCCCATCCGATTTTTGAGCGTGTGTTCAAAACATATGACAGACTTAACAGGGTCGTTTCGGAAAACCTGAGCGGCATCCGTGTTGTAAAATCCTTTGTCAGGGAGGACCGTGAACGCAAAAAGTTCAATGATGTTTCGGGTGAGATTTACAGCGATTTTGTTAAGGCAGAAAGGCTGCTTGCTTTCAATGCTCCTGCAATGCAGCTCAGTGCATATACAACCATGCTTCTCATTTCATGGTTTGCGGCAAAGCTGATTGTGGCTTCCGGTGATAACGCCGCCATGGGTATGACAACAGGCGACCTTATTACCCTCATGACCTATGCAATGCAAATACTCATGACGCTGATGATGCTTTCAATGATTTTTGTTATGATCACAATGTCACGTGCATCAGCAGAAAGAATTTGTGAAGTTCTCAGCGAGAAAAGCGACCTTTCAAACAGGGAAAACCCGATTAAAGAGGTTAAAGACGGCAGCATTGAATTTGAGAATGTTGGCTTCAGTTATGCAAAAGATGAAAACAAGCTTTGCCTGAAAGATGTTAACCTCAAAATCAAATCCGGCGAAACAGTTGGAATCATCGGTTCAACGGGTTCATCAAAATCAAGCTTTGTTCAGCTCATTCCTCGCCTTTATGACGTAACAACGGGCAGAGTTAAAGTCGGCGGCGTTGATGTGCGTGATTATGACATTGAATCATTGCGTAATCAGGTTGCAATGGTGCTTCAGAAAAATGTTTTGTTTTCCGGCACAATTAAGGAGAACCTGCGCTGGGGCAACGAAGATGCGACCGATGAAGAGCTGATTGAAGCGTGTAAGCTTTCACAGGCTGACGGTTTCATCCGTGAGTTTCCTGATGGCTATGATACTTACATTGAGCAGGGCGGTACTAATGTTTCGGGCGGTCAGAAGCAGCGAATCTGCATTGCACGTTCGCTTTTGAAAAAGCCGAAGATTCTCATTCTTGATGACTCAACCAGCGCAGTTGACACAAGAACGGACGCTCTCATCAGAAAAGCGTTTGCCGAATACATTCCAGAAACCACAAAAATCATCATCGCTCAGCGTATTTCATCAATTGAGCACGCAGATAAAATCATTGTCCTTGACGGAGGCAAAATTGAAGCAGTCGGAACACATGAACAGCTTCTCGGAAGCGATCCGATTTACACAGAAGTATATAACTCTCAGGTGAAAGGAGGAAACAAAGATGGCTCCAACTAAACAACCTCCAATGAAATTCGGCGGCAGAGGTCCGGGTGCAGCGGCCGTGAGAGGAATGCCGAAGCAGAAGGTAAAAAAAGGCACAGCAAAACGCCTTTTCAAATATATCGCTTACAAAAACAAGCTCAAGCTGCTTTTGGTTGTGCTTTGCATTGCGGTTTCAGCCGTTGCAAACGTTGCTTCCTCACTGTTCATCAAAACAGTCATCACTGCCATTGAAGAAATGGTCAGAACCGGCAACCCTGATTGGTCAGCTTTCCTTTCACAGGTGCTGAAAATGGCACTTCTGTTTGTTGCAGGTATCGCCGCAACATATTTGCAGAACATCGTCATGGTTTCAGTTGCTCAGGGCGTTTTGAAAACCATCAGAAATGATATGTTCTCTCATATGCAGTCGCTACCAATCAAGTATTTCGATACCAACACTCACGGTGACGTCATGAGCCATTTCACCAACGACGCCGATACCTTGCGTCAAATGATTTCGCAAACGATTCCGCAGGCACTTTCGTCAGTTGTAACAGTTGTTGCAGTTTTCTCTGCAATGGTTGCAACAAGCTGGCAGCTCACAATTTTCGTTGTTGTCAGCATTTCTCTCATGCTCCTCATCACAGGTAAAGTTGCAGGCAAAAGCGGAAAATATTTCGTCAAGCAGCAGCGTTCACTCGGTGATGTTAACGGCTACATTGAAGAAATGATCACAGGTCAGAAGGTTGTCAAGGTGTTCTGTCATGAGGATAAAGCAAAAGAAGAATTTGACGAAAAGAACAACGATTTGTTCACCAATGCGTATAAGGCAAACAAATATGTCAACATCATCGGACCTATCAATAATAACCTCGGTCACCTGCAATATGTTCTGCTTGCAATCATCGGCGGTTTGTTTTCGGTTGCAGGCATCGGCGGACTTGACATGGCATCCGTTGCTGCGTTCCTCCAGCTTTCAAAAAGCTTTGTTATGCCGGTGAACCAGGTTTCACAGCAGCTTAATGCAGTTGTTATGGCACTTGCAGGTGCAGAAAGAATTTTTGCACTCATGGATGAACAAAGCGAAACCGATGACGGTTATGTCACACTTGTTAACGCAGAAATTGAAAACGGTGAAATCACTGAATCGGAAAAGCGCACAGGTCACTGGGCATGGAAGCATCCTCACGCCGATGGCAGTGTGACTTATACCGAGCTTAAAGGTGAAGTTAATTTTTATGACGTTGACTTTTCCTATGACGGTGAAAAAACAGTTTTGCATAACATCTCACTTTATGCCGAACCCGGTCAAAAGGTTGCCTTTGTTGGTGCAACAGGTGCAGGCAAAACTACCATCACAAACCTGATTAATCGCTTTTATGACATTGCAGACGGAAAAATCCGCTATGACGGAATCAACATCAACAAAATCAAAAAATCCGATTTAAGGCGCTCTCTCGGCATTGTTTTGCAGGATACAAACCTCTTTACCGGCACAGTTATGGAAAATATTCGCTACGGTAACCTTGACGCAACGGACGAAGAGGTGTATAATGCAGCAAGGCTTGCTAATGCAGACGATTTTATCCGTCGGCTTCCAAACGGCTATGACACCATGCTCACGGGTAACGGCGCAAACCTTTCACAGGGTCAGCGTCAGTTGCTTTCAATTGCAAGGGCAGCCGTTGCAGATCCGCCTGTCATGATTCTTGACGAGGCAACCTCATCAATCGACACAAGAACCGAAGCACTTGTTCAAAAGGGCATGGATGCTCTCATGAAAGGCAGAACGGTGTTCGTAATTGCCCACAGGCTCTCAACTGTTCAAAATTCTGATGTAATCATGGTGCTTGAACACGGCAGAATCATTGAACGTGGCAATCATGAAAAATTGATTGAAGAGGGCGGAACCTATTGCCGACTTTACACAGGCGCATTTGAACTTGAGTAAGTGAATTATTCAGGGTATTCTCGGGATAATAAATTTGCCTTAGCAATACGAAAAAATAACTTTGATCGGAGAAAATTAAAATGGAGTTTTTCGGAGTTTCTTTATTCAGCGGACTTAGCGGCGGAGGGCTGATTGCTGTTGCAGCACTGTTCTTCATTGTTGGACTTATTTTCATCATTAAGGGCGGCGACTGGTTCGTTGATTCCGCATCATGGTTTGCGGAAGTGACAGGCATCCCGAAATTTGTTGTCGGTGCAACGGTTGTCAGCTTTGCAACTACCTTGCCCGAAATGCTGGTTTCAATCCGTGCGGCAGTCAACGGCTCAACTCAAATGGCAATCGGTAACGCAATTGGTTCAGTCACTGCAAACACAACGCTCATCATGGGTGTTTCACTTGTTGCAATGGCAGGTGCTGTCAACAGAAAAAGCTTTTCTGTCAAAGGTATCCTGTTCATTGCTTCATCAGCAGCAATTTTGCTTCTCAGCCTTTCAGGTGTACTTCCTGTTTGGTCGGCGGCAGTCCTTTGGACATTCTTCCTCATTTTCATGTTCTATAACATCTTTGAGGGCAAAAAAGAAGCCGCACTTGACGGTCCTGCAAAATTTGAAAAAGGGCTTCTCGGCAAAAACATCCTTTTCTTCATTCTCGGCACGGCAGGTATTGTTTTCGGCGCTGAATTTTTGGTTGGTTCAGGTCAAACGCTTGCCCGCTCGGTCGGCATCAGCGAGGGCATCATTGGCTTCACCGTCATCGCTTTGGGCACATCACTGCCTGAGCTTGTCACAACGCTCACCGCAATACGCAAAAAAGAGGCTTCGCTTTCAGTCGGTAACATTGTTGGCGCAAACGTCATCGACCTCACGCTCATTCTTCCCCTTTGCGCAGCAATCGGCGGCAAACCGCTTCCTGTTGAGCGCATCAACTTGATGTTCGATTTCCCGGTTTGCATTGCGGCGGCGGCAGTTGCTGTCATCCCAACCATGATCAAGGGCAAATTCAAAAAATGGCAGGGCTTCGTGCTCCTTGCAATCTACGTTGCTTATCTCGTTTGCCTTGTGCTCAACGAAACAGGAGCAATCGCCCTCGGTTAAACAAAAAAACGTTCAGCGGTGCACCAACAGGTGTGTCGCTGATTTTTTGCGTTTTTTGCGGTATGGCGGGCGGGATTGTGCCTGCGGTCGGGTTGATGCCGCCGAGAAAACCCTCAAGGAAGGCTTTAATGGCTCCCTCGCTGAGGGAGCTGGCGAAAATGCTTGCATTTTTGACTGAGGGAGTATATCAATCGAAGAAGCCCACCCCATTCATACAAAATTCACAAAATGCGCAGTTCATTTTTGGCTACTATTCCAAATTGCAAGTGAGAAATAATTGTGATAGAATAGACACGTATAAAAATAATAGTTCAGTGCGCCAAAAAAGAGGGCATTGAACGAGGAGGATTTTTCATGAAAGCTAAAAAACACATGAGCAAAAAGCTTTTGGCGTTGCTTCTGTCGTTGCTTATGCTGGTGACCGCCGTTCCTCTGGTGGCTATTCCTGCGTCTGCAACTCAGAGTACACTCAACGTTAATACTTTTACAACTATTCATGACGGTTCAGGTGACAACCGAGGCCAAACAACAAGATTGAACGTTGCCGCAGATGGTGGCAAAGGCAATACAACTGTTGGATTGTTGAAGTTTGATTTGTCAAGTGTCCCGTCTGATCTTGTATCTGCAACCTTGAATTTGGCTGTTTCTAAAGACGGCAATGCAAATAGCAGTGCATCATTTAGTGTATATTCAGCTACCACAGATTATGACTGGACTTACTCATCTCCAAACGAAACAACTACAGCTACTTTTAATAGCGTTTTTGGTTCAACATATACAGGAACGGCTGCTGTTGAGTCTGCAAAGAATCATTTTGGACTTGGAACAGCATTGGCTTCGTATACTCTCAGCAATGTTACAAGCAGTAGTGAATCCTCTCCGGAGGTTAAGACCATTAACATTACAAATGCAGTTAAAGCAGCAAAGGCAGCAGGTCAAAGTAAAATGACTATTGTTGTTTTACATGACGCAGCTTGCTCACCTTCATCAAATGGACCTTGGTCAGATGTTAACGTTCAAATCAGCAAAACCAACATCACCTACGATGACGGCATTCTTCCGAGTGCGGCTGAAAATACATCTGCAAACAACAGCGCAACTGCTAACTACACAACGACCATCACAAACCTGCCTAGAATCACACTGACGCACGGCAGATTTAAAAACGACGCCAATAAAAGCAGTGGAGCACTTACAACCGCTGACTGGAACACTGCTTATAAAAACGTTCTGTATTCCGCAGAAGTAACATCAACCAGTACACATGCAGAAACATCTGCTATGCAAAAGCTTGTTGTTAACCGTAGCGGTGGTACTACTAACTTAGATTTGTTTTATGCTGACACGGTTTTGATGTATGACGGTGTAACTACACCGAGAACCGGTGTAATACTTTTCGTCGGTGGTACACAGTGTACTATAAGAAGCTGCTATCTCAGAAACAGCGGCTCTGATGGCCTTGCTTTTGTTGGCTATTGGAAAGGTCGCTCCTCTGGACGAACAACAGGTAATTATGTATATCTTGATCATATGTGGAACTGGATTACACCAGATAGTGAAAAAATTTATGGCACAAATAATAGTGCTGACAATCTTAAGTGGCAATATGAGGGTGAGAAGATTTGGTCCAACTGCATCAAATTTACAGGTGATTTTGATAATACCACTGAGTATGTTAAATCACTCACTCCCGACCACGCTACATGGTTTGACGATGGCAGAAACTATACAGGCTCTGTGAGCGGCGGCACTCCAAAAACCATCAAAGTCATTGACTATAAGGCTATCAAAGACATTAAAGCAGAGGCTGACACTCAGATTGCTAAAATCAGAAGCAACCCTGCAAAATATGACACAACATGGGTTCAGAACTATGTGAACGCAGTTAAGGCTGTTTGTCACATCAACCCGAACACTTACATCAACTCTTCAACCGCAAACACTTCAGGTTATAACACAGCAGTAAAAAATGCAATTAATGCATATAATAATGTTAAGAATGAAGTTCTTGCAAAATATAACGTTAAGGTTCTTGACCGTAACGGTAACGTGCTCAACATGGGAACATATAACTATGGCACAAGCGTGAACACAAACACCCTCATTTCAGGCTTGCAGGGCAGCATTGTTGCAAATGAAAACGGCACTCAGCATGACATCTATGGCTGGACAGCAGAAACACTCACCGTTAACGACAACGTTGAGCGCACAGAAACAGTTCAGTCAAGCGAGAATCACAGCGGTTCTTATGTGAGCCAGAATGACACTCAGCACACCTTCACTTGCGACATTTGCGGCTATACTGCAACATTGGATCACAACAAGAGAACAACTAAAATTGATAATGATAAACACAGAACAACCTGCACACTCAACTGCGGTTATGATGAGAATCTTAACCATGATTACGGCGCTGAGACACCAATCAGAGAGCAGTCTTGTGCACACGCAAAAAGAGTTTCACAGACCTGCTCAACCTGCTCATATGTATATGAACATGATGTCGGCACCCCGAACGATGCCCACAACTACACATGGAACAACAATGTGGGTGAAGCTTCAAATGCAACACCGATTAAGGGCACAGGTCAGCACGAAATTATCTGCCAAAACGGCTGCGGCACCACAGAGGTGTTTGATTGCACAGCAGTGAGCCTCAACGGCACCTGCGTTTGCTCAGTTTGCGGTCAGGAACTTAATCATGACTATCAGTTTGTCAGCGCACGTGTTGAACCAAAATGTAACGCAGCAGGACGCAACGAACTTTGGAAATGCAAAGTTTGTCAATCGGTTGACCCGGATCACAACGGTCTTCCGATTGCAATGACAGGCAACCACAACTATGCAGGCGAACCTGTTCCTGTTCTTGACGAAAACGGAAACGTCACAGGCAAGCACGCAAACAAGTGCACAAACGGCTGCAATGAGCCAAACCCGAATGCAATTGAGTGGACAACCTGCACATGGGGCGAATGGACAGAAGGAACACCTGCAACCTGCTCAGCAGAGGGCACAAGAACACGTGAATGCAAAGTTTGTCACGGCGTTCAAACAGAAGCAATTGATAAGCTTCCTCACACATTGACATATGAACGTGTTGGCAATGAACACCATAAGGCTTCGTGCTCGGTTTGCGGGGTTATTCTTGAAGTGGAAGACTGCGCATTCAAAGAGGCAGTTCCTGATGAATCATATGACGCAACCTGCTATGCTGACGGTCAGGTCGTTAAGGCTTGTGTTTGCGGCAACAAAGCTGTGACAGAGAAGCTCACAGATCGCCCGAATCATCAGTTTGACAAGACCGCAAAGCCGACCCAAATCGCAGGCGACAAGCACGAATGGGTATGCACAGTTTGCACACAAGCAATTGCAGACGGTAAGCTTGACGCTGACAGCGCTGAAATCGGCAAGGACATCGAAGCCTGCCATGGCGGCTCTGCAACCTGCCAAGATAAGGCAATCTGCGAAGTCTGCGAAAGCGAGTGGGGCTCACTTGCACAGCATAACTATGATTATGAGAACAAGACATTCATCAAAGATGAAAATGATGAGGTTCAGCATCAGGTAAAATGCCAGTGGTGCAGTGAAACAACAACCAGCAGCCACAATTGGACAGAAACAGGCAGAGATGAAGCAACCTGCCTTGTTCCCGAACTGATTACCTACACCTGCAACGACTGTAAGCTTGTTAAGGTTGAGAACGGTGACGCTGCTCTCGGTCATGACTACACCGAAAAACTTGTTAACGCTGACCATCTCAAATCAGCAGCAACTTGTAAATCAGTTGCGGTTTATTGGTATGACTGCTCAAGATGCGAAGCAAATGCCAAGGACGAAACAAACCTTGAGAAGTACACCAACCTGACATACAAAAACGGTGCGGTTGACCCAACAAATCATGAAGCAACACTTGAGCATCACAATAGAGTTGAGCCTAAATGCGAAATCGCAGGCACAATCGAATATTGGTCATGCGGCTCCTGCAACAAGAACTTCTCAGATGCAGAAGGCACAGCAGAGGTTACAGACCTTTCAATTGAGGCACTCGAACACAGCTATACTAACTATGTATCAAACAACAACGCAAGCTGCACAGCAGACGGCACAGAAACTGCAACCTGCGACAACGGCTGCGGCACGAAACACACAAGAACAGAGGTTGGTTCAAAGCTTCCTCACAGCATGACTCAGACTCCTGCAAGTTCTGCAACCTGCACAGAGGACGGCACCAAGGGATATTGGACCTGCTCATCCTGCCACCTTGTATATAAAGATGAAGCAGGCACACAGGTGACAACAGCTGATGCAGAAAAGATTGCATCAACAGGTCATAAAATTGTGGAAGTTAAAGAACAAGCAGCAACTTGTGAAGATGGCGGTAACATCGCTTATTGGAAATGCACAGTTTGCGGTGAATACTTCTCAGATGCAGCAGGCACACAGGTGATTGCTGACAAGAATTCAGTTAATATTTCTGCACTTACACACAGCTTTACAGGCGACTATGTTCAGACAGTTGTTGACGGCAAGGAATATCATGCACGCAAGTGCGTAAATGATGGCTGCACAGCAACAGGCTTGAACGGCGTTAAGGACGCAAAAGAACTTTGCACAGGCGGCACAGCAACATGCAGCGAAAAGGCAATCTGTGATGAATGTAAGAATGCTTACGGTTCATTTGATGCAAATGAACACGCATGGGGCGATTATGTAATTGTTAAGGCAACCTGCACAGAGGACGGTTCAAAGACAAGAACCTGTGGAAATAACCCTGAACACGTTGAAAGAACGACAATCGCCAAGAGAAATCACTCATGGGATGACGGCACTGTTACTGAGGCGGCAACGTGCACCAAAAAAGGTACAATAACATTCACCTGCACAAACACTGTTGCAGATGATGACTATGCAGCCTGCAAAGACAAAAAGTCAGAAGATATCCCGATGATAGCTCACACACTTACATCCGTTAATGCAAAGGATGAAACCTGCACAGAAGACGGTAACATTGCTCACTGGACTTGCTCAGTTTGTGATAAGAACTTCAGCGATGCAGAGGGCAAAACTGAAGTTGCAAACGTAACAGTTCCTGCAAAGGGTCACAGCATGACAAACGTTCCTGCATCAGCAGCAAGCTGCACAGACGCAGGCGTAAAGGCACATAAAGAATGCATGAACTGTAAGAAGTATTTCATGGACGTTGACGGCGTTGAAACAGAAGTAAGCGCTGAAGATGTTGTAATTGAAGCACTCGGACATGACATGAAGCCTGTCGGCGGTACACCGGCAACCTGCGAAGCACCCGGTATGACAGCAGGAAGCAAGTGCTCAAGATGTGATAGAGTGGAAGCAGGCGATGTAATTCCTGCATTCGGTCACAAATACAGCACTGAAAAGAGCGAAGCTAACCTCACCCGTCCGGTTAAGAATGCTGACGGAACATGGACAGACGGTTACTACACCTTCACTTGCGCAAATGATTCAAAACACACAACAACAGAAGATGTTGCAAGAGCTGACTATGACGGATTCAATGCATCTTATGCAACTGTTAAGGGCTATCTTGACCTCAAACTCACTGATGAGGGTAAGGCACTTGTGAACAGTGCACTTGCAGAAGCTGATAAGCTTGCTCAGAACCTTATTGTTGACGAGCAGAGCACTGTTGACGCAGCAAAAGCAGAGCTTGACAAAGTTGCTGCTCTCCTTGAGAATGATGACGACGGAAAGTACATTGAAAAGAATGAAGATTGTGAACACACATTTGCATGGGTAACAGTTCTTGAACCGGAATACACTAAATGCGGCTGGGAAGCATGGAAATGCACAAAGTGCGGCGAAATCGGTGTAAATGAGGAATTGGAAGTATCTTACAGAGAAATTCCGAAGCTTGAGCACAAACATGACACAGGTTGGGTAGTTACAAAGCAGCCGACCTGCACAGAAGCCGGCTCACAAACACTCACTTGCAGCATTTGCGGTCAAACAATCACAGAAGTAATTCCTGCTGTTGGACACAACTGGAGCGCATGGGTAATCGACACTGCTGCAAACTGCCAGCATGGCGGCTCAAAGCATCGTACCTGTGACCGCTGCGGCAACACTGAAACAGTTGAAATTCCTGTTTCAACTGAGCACAACTGGCGTGATTACATGGGTAAGGCTCCGACTTGTGAAGAAGTTGGCTGGACCAGCGGCAGACAGTGCGATGATTGCGGCTTGTGGTTCATTGAGCAGAAAGAGATTCCTGCAACAGGACATGAGGATCTTAACAATGACGGCAAGTGCGAAACCTGCAAAGAAGAAATCAAGGTTAGCCCTGATAATTGCGGATGCATCTGCCACAAGACATCATCCATTATGAAGATTCTTTACAAAATTGTCAGAGCATTCTGGAAGCTTTTCGGAATCGGTAAGTCTTGCGCTTGCGGAAAAGGACATTATTAATAGTAATTCGCATTGAGCGATGAAAAAGAGGTTGAGAAATCAGCCTCTTTTTTGTTGCGCTTTCGGCATTAGTTATGTTATACTATCATCAAACTTTTTTTGGAAGAAGTGATTAATGTGACTTACAAAGAAAAATATAACCAATGGCTGACGTTTGACGAAGCAACAAAGTCGGAGCTGCTCAGCGTTACCGATGAAAAAGAAATTGAAGATAGGTTTTATAAGGACCTTGCATTTGGTACGGGCGGACTGCGTGGCATCATGGGCGCAGGCTCAAACCGTATGAACAAATATACCGTTGGCAAGGCAACCTATGGCATTGCGAAATATCTCATGAGCAAGAACAGCGGTGAAATCAAAATTGCAATTGCATATGATTCACGCAACAACTCTGCTGATTTTGCAAAAATCGCAGCGGGAATTTTCGCTTCATGCGGTTTCAGGGTTTATCTTTATGAAACACTTGTTCCTGTGCCGGTTTTGTCATTCACAACGGCATATCTCGGCTGCACGGCAGGCGTCATGATCACTGCATCGCATAATCCGAAAGAATATAACGGTTACAAAGTATATGACAGCAAGGGTTGCCAGTTCTGCACTGAGGACGCAAAAAATGCAATTGCTTTCATCAATGAAATCACAGATTACAGCACAATTCCGTTTGCAGAAAATGATGATAACATCACGATGATTGGTGAAAACGTGCTTTCTGAATACCTTGCCAAAGTCCGTGAGCAGTCGCTTTATGAGGAAAAGTCAGATTTGAAGATTGTTTACACACCGCTGCATGGCACAGGTAATCTCCCGGTCAGGAGGATGCTTGAGGGACTTGACGTAACAGTTGTCAAAGAGCAGGAGATGCCTGACGGGAACTTTTCAACTGTCAGGAGCCCGAACCCGGAGGAGAAGGATGCGCTCAACATTGCAATTGAAAAGGCAAGGGAAGTTTCAGCAGATTTGGTTTTGGGAACTGACCCTGACTGCGATCGAGTGGGTATTGCAGTTAGAAATGCAGAAAATGACTATGTGCTTCTGACGGGCAATCAGACGGGTGCGCTGCTTGTGAACTTTGTGCTGACAATGAAAAAGGCAAGCCTCAGTGAAAAATCAACGCTCGTCAAAACAATTGTTACTTCAGAGCTTGGTGCAAACATCGGACGCTCATTTGGCTTGAACATTGAGGAAACGCTGACAGGCTTTAAGTATATCGGTGACAGAATCAACAGATATGAGGAAAGCGGCGAAAAAGAATTTGTAATCGGCTATGAAGAATCCTATGGTTATCTTGTTGGCACGCACGCAAGGGACAAGGATGCAGTGGTTTCTTCAATGCTTATTTGCCAAATGGCAGCATGGTATAAAAACAGTGGCAAGACCCTGATTGACGGTCTGGAAGAAATCTATGAAAAATATGGCTACTACCTTGATTCGCTTGACAGCTTTGTGCTCAAAGGTAAGGACGGCGCAGAAAAAATCAGTGAGCTTATGGTATATTTCCGTGAAAACGGCAAAAAACTTTTTGACGGCATTGAAAAGGTTATAGATTACAGCACCGGTGTTGCTGATTTGCCGAAAGAAAATGTGCTGAAATTCATTTGGAATGACGGATCATGGATGGCAGTCAGACCGTCAGGTACTGAGCCGAAAATTAAGGTTTATTATTCTATTCAGGATAAATCGAAGGCTGCGGCAAGTGAAAGACTTGCGTCGATAAAAGGCAAAATCGAAAAGATTATAGCTTGAGGTGATGAATGTGAAAATTCAGGAATATGTTGAAAAAACGCTTGCACCAAAATTGCAAGGCGACGGCGGCTGGATTGAATTTGTGTCATGCGAAAATGATGTGCTCACCGTGATTTTTCGTGGGGAATGTTCAAAATGCCTGATTTTGCACCGCTGCATCGCCTGGATTGAGGAGCAGGTTGAAAAAGACCTGAACATGAAAATCAAGGTCAACGGTATCAGAAAAAAACCGTATTTCCAGGATACATAAGGAGGAAGCTATGGCACACATAAAGGTTGTCAGGCGCTCAATGCGCCCCGAAGAATGGACTGATCTGCGCTTCGGCTGGCTCAAAAGGCACATCTATTCATCAAAATGGGAAATCGAAAACCTCATGATTCGTGACGCACGTCAGGTTTCCGAAATGGAATTCGATTATTACAGCGATGATTATCGTCTGCTGAAAAAAGGCGATATGTATTTCACACCGGACGGAACGGCATTCATTAAGGCTGATGTTGAAGTTCCGCAGGAGCTTCAGGGCAAGGAGCTTTGGTTTTCACTGAAAACTGCGGCAGAAATCTGTGTGAAGATTAACGGAAAATATATCGGCGGCGTTGACCCGAACCGTGAGAGAATGCTTTTGACGCCATACATCAACGACAAGGAAACGCTTCATTTTGAAATGATGGGCTATAATCGCTCGAAGCCTGATGATGAGCGTAACCCCGAATCGCTTTCAGTGCGTGGCTGCCGTCAAATTTTTGAGGGCGCATATCTTTGCACTGTTAACCATGCCGTGCAGGATTTGGTTTGGGATTTTGAGCTGCTGCTGGATATTGCAAAATCAGAAATGTTCAACGAGGATTACAGAAACTTCCTCAACAAAGAGCTTAACAGCGCAATGAACCTGATTGATTTTGATTCAGATGAGCTTAGCGGTGTTGAAGCAGCGCAGCAATATGTCAACGATGTGATTTATGCAAATGATAATTACAAAGGCAGCGGCGATGTTGCGCTGATTGCTCATTCGCACCTTGACATTGCGTATTACTGGCGCAGAATCCACGCCGTTCAGAAAAATTTGCGCACTGTTTTGATTCAGCTTCGCCTGATGGATAAATATCCCGATTTTAAATATACGCACACCCAGCCTTATGTTTATGAAACGCTTGAAAAATATTATCCCGACGTTTTTGCAGAGCTCAAAGAAAAGGTTGCAAACGGTCAGTTTGAGCCGGTCGGCGCCATGTATGTTGAGCCTGACTGCAACGTTCCGTCTGCCGAATCGTTGATTCGTCAATGCCTTTACGGTCAGATGACCTATAAGCGTATGTTCGGCAAAACGGTGAACAGCGCATGGCTTCCGGATGTGTTCGGCAACTCATGGATTTTGCCGCAGATACTCAAAAAAAGCGGTGTTGATTATTTTGTATCAAACAAGATGTCAACATGGAATGATACTAACAGATTTCCCCACAACAACTTCATTTGGCGAGGAATTGACGGAAGTCAGGTGTTCGCTTGTGTACCTCCGACCCATTTCATCACATGGAATATGCCATCACAGATTCAGGAAAACTGGGAAGCATATATTGACAAGGACAGCGGCGGACAGACGATGAATATGTTCGGCTATGGTGACGGCGGCTCAGGCTGCACAGAGGAAATGATTGAACTTATGCATCGTTTTGACAAGCTTTCAATCATGCCGAAATGCGAACACATGGGCGGCGCAGAATTTCTGGAAAAGAATCTGCACAGTAACCCAAACCTTGAAACATGGGACGGTGAGCTTTATCTTGAGATGCACCGAGGAACATTTACCACAAAAAGTAATCTCAAAAAAGCCAACCGCCGCCTTGAGTTTAAGTTCAGAACAGCCGAGATGCTGTCTGTTATGCGAAAAGAGGATAACACGCAAAAAATCACCGAGCTTTATAAGAAGTTTTTGATCAATCAGTTCCATGATATACTTCCGGGTTCGCACATTCATCCGGTTTATGAGGATGCCATGGCTGATTACGCCGAGGTTGAAGCAGAGCTTGACAAAATCATTGGCAGCGAGGAGTGTTACTTCAACTCGCTCAACTTTGATGCCGACAAGCTGACCTTTGTTCCAATGCCGAATGGTACTTCAACAAGGTGCGGCGAAAAAGGCAGTTGGCTTGTGCCAAACATACCCGCATTGAAAAGTGCAAAAGTGCTTGAAGCCGAAACCTTTGACGGCGAGTGGATAAGTGTTGGTGAAACCGTTGAAACTCCATATTATGCCGTGAATTTCAACCCCGATGGCTCAATCAGCTCTCTTTATGATAAGCAGCTTGACAGACAGTGGGCAAACGGAGATTTCAACAAGCTGAAGCTCTATTCTGATACTCCCGGCAACTATGACGCATGGGATATACTGCCTAACTATAAGGATAAGCAGTTTGAGCTTGAGGTTGAATCGCCGCTGACGCTTGCTGAAAAAGACGGTGAGTGCGCTTCATTTGCTGTTACGCTTAAAACAGAAAAATCAACATGGAAAAGAATCATCCGCCTGTTCAGAAGAAGCAGAGGAATTGAGGTTGAAAACATTGTTGATTGGAACGAGAAGCACAAGCTTGCAAAGGTTGATTTTGCCTGCAATGTGCTGACAAGAAAGGCGCTTTGCGACACCTCGGCAGGCTTTGTTGAAAGAGAAACCCACCGCAACACAACATGGCAGCAGGCAAGGTTTGAGGTCTGTCATCACAAGTGGTGCGATATGTCGGAAACAGGCGGAGGAATTGCGCTCATCAACGATGGAAAATACGGCGTTGGACTTGAGGGCAACGTGATGAGCCTTTCACTGCTGCGTTCAACAATTCGCCCGGATGTTGTTTCGGATATGGGTGAGCACTGCTTCTGCTATATGATCGTTCCGCATGACGGCGATGCTGTTTCTGCGGGTATCAACAAGCTTGCATTTCAATATAATGTTCCGCTTGTTAAGGCGGATGTTCAATGGAACCTGCCAACGTTTGAACCGCTCTATCTTCAGGCGGTCAAGGCAAGCGAGGATGGCTCAATGATGGTTATCCGACTTTCGGAGCAGGACGGCAAGCGTGGTAAAATTCAGCTTGACAAAAAGGTGAAAATTCTCAATATGCTTGAAGAAGCTGAGTGCGAAACAGACATTGTTGAATATAAGCCGTTTGAAATAATCACGCTTGGAATTGAATGAGCGAGGTGCTTATGTTGAGTAAAACCGATGAAAGCTATCTTGAATGCGAAAAGAAGTGGGTCTATGCCGTGCTGATGGTTGTCAGCGGATTCTACGGTGCGTTTACGTTCTCCATCAGGGGAGGGGTTTTCTGCAACGGACAAACGGGCAACTTTGTTTTGTTTGCCGTTTCAATCGGAAACGGTGAATTTCGCCATGCACTTTATTATCTGATTCCGATGACAGCATATCTTTTGGGCGCAATCGTATCGGAAGCTGTTCCGAATCAAATCAAAAAGCTGCGGCTTATCAGATGGGACACTTTTTTGATATTATTTGAGATTGCGGCTGTTATTTTGCTTGGGTTTTTGCCCGAAAGTGCACCGTTTCAAATTTCACAGGTGGTGATAAACTTCATCTGCTCCATGCAGTATAACACTTTCAGGCAGGCACAGGGGATACCGATGGCAACAACTTTTTGCACGAACAACCTCAGGCAGGTTGGAATTTGGCTTGTTAAAGGAATCCGAAACAAAAGCAGAGACAGCCTTGTCAGAGCATTCTATTATTTTGAAACGCTGCTGTATTTTATCATTGGCGCAGCCGTTTCGGCTTTGCTGTGCAGGTTTTTCCTTGGCAAAGCAATTTGGTTTTCGCTGATTCCGCTTGCAGTTGTGTTTGGTGATTTGCTTTATGCTGATTTGAAAACCGAACGCTCGCAGATTACACGCAAACCGCACGGACATTAATTTTCTTGTTTGTGTTGACATTTTATTTATGTTGATGTAAAATGAGGTTAACAAAAATTAAAGAAGGGAGTTGCAGTGATGAATTTTGATAATTTTAAAACTGTAGGCAAACAGCTTGCTCTTTTCATTGAAAGAGTATACGGTTGGCTCTTTTATGTACTCAAAGTAACAGACGATCCGTTTTTGCTTGACCCAATTTATAATGCAGCTTTCCCTCACGGATAAGTTAAAATCCTAAAGGGATAATATTGTTTGATGTGTCCTGTGCTGATGAAAGGCACAGGACTTATCTCATAAAAGGCTCCGATCGGAGCAAAGGAAGTTTAAGCTTGGCATACTTTGCGTATTCCGAGCGTTTTGTTGTGATTAATGAATTTGTGTTTCATGGTTGGCTGCACCGCTTATGCAGCCGGAAAGCGATGGTTTTATTATGTCAGGTTTTTCAAAAGTGTTTGAAAATGCAATTGAATATAGGTCGATTGAGGATGCGGTTAAAGCGCAAAGGCTGCCAATGGGTGTTGTGGGCCTTTCTGCTGTTCACAAGGCGCATTACATTTCATCGCTTTGCATGAATCTTCAAAAAAAGGCTGTCATCCTTTGTCAGGATGAAGCAAGTGCAACAAGGCTTTGCGAAGATTTGAACGTGTTTTCATCGGGCGCAGTTGTGTTTCCGGCTCGTGATTTTCATTTTCGC
>JAMPAE010000039.1 GCA_023667385.1 Ruminococcus sp. | reverse complement strand
CAAAGGCTCAAAAAAGCGCTCTGCTTTTGAAATTGCCGAGGGCATGGACAGAATCGGTGCGTCCGTCAATGCGTATACAACCAAGGAATATACTTTCTTTTATACCCGTGCACTCGATTATCAGATTCTCGGTGCGGCTGATATTTTGTTCGATATGATCAAAAATCCACGCCTTGATGAAAATGACATCGAAACGGAAAAAGGGGTAATCGCTGAAGAGATTGCAATGTGTGAGGATGATCCGTCGGATGTTTGCTTTGAAACAAACGAAAGCGCAATTTTTGAGGGCGATTCAATTGCACTCCAAATCCTCGGCTCAAAAGAAAGTATCGTTTCTTTTCAAAAAGAGAATTTTAAAGATCAGATTAAGAGGTATTATGTTCCTGAACGCATGGTAATTGGAATTTCGGGCAATTTTGATGAAGAAAAGATGCTCGAAAAAATCAAGGAGTATTTTGCTGATTTGGTTTGCACAAACAACCCTGTTGAATCAAAGCCGATTGCGTTCAAACAGGCTTTCACTTTGAAAAAACGCAGCTTCGAGCAAACGCACATTGTCATCTCCTTTGACGGAGTTGGCATTGAGCATGAGGATTTGCACGCCTTGCAGGTTTGTCTGTTCATCCTTGGAAACGGCAGCTCATCAAGGCTCAATCAGCGCATACGTGAGCAGCTTGGTTTGGTTTATGAAATCGGTGCTTGGCTCGGACGCTATCTCGGCGGCGGTTACATTGCGGTTTCAATGAGCCTTTCGCCTGATTCACAACAGGCAGCGCTTGAAGAAACCTGCAAAATCATCAGAATCTTTGCTTCGTCACTGACTGAAACTGAGCTTGCAACCGCAAAGGAAAAGCTTATTTCAAGCCTCATCATGAGCAGGGAACAGCCGCAGTCGCAGCTTTCCTCATTTGGCTACAGTCAACTCATGCTTTCAAAATTCATCGACGATGACAGCATCATCAACGGTATCCGTGCAATCACGCTTGAGCAGGCAAAATGTGCAGCCCAAAAATATCTCAGGCTTGAGAATGCAGCATTCACCGCAGTTGGCAAAGTGAAGTCGAAGAAGTTTTACAAGGATATTTTAACAACTGATTTTCAGTGAAAATAAGCCCCGCAGAAAGGATTGCTCAAAAGGAAATGAAAAATTTTCAAAATGCAAAACGAATCGTAATCAAGGTGGGAACGTCCACCCTTACATATGAAACAGGAAAAATGAACATCAGGCGCATGATTAAGCTTTGCAGTGTGCTTGCGGATTTGCACAACAGCGGAATTGACATTGTGCTTGTGACTTCGGGCGCAATCGGTGTTGGCGTTGGAAAGCTTGGGCTTGCCGAGCGACCGCAGGACATCCCCGGCAGGCAGGCGGCGGCAACCGTTGGTCAATGTGAGCTTATGTTCATGTATGACAAATTTTTCGGTGAATACGGTCAAAAGGTGGGTCAGCTTCTTGTCACAAAAAGTGACTTTGAAAACGATGAGCGCAGGGCTAACCTCACAAATACCTTTGAAAAGCTGTTTGAATATGGTGCAATCCCCATTGTTAACGAAAACGACAGCGTTGCAACCGAAGAAATCGTCTATGGTGATAACGACAGCCTTTCCGCAATTGTTGCCGCACTCATCAATGCTGACGGTTTGATTATTCTGACAGACATCGACGGTTTGTTTGATTCCAACCCGATGGAAAACCCGGAGGCAAGGCTGATTCCCGTTGTTGACAGAATTGACGATGGCATCAAGGCGCTTGCAGGCGGAGCAGGCTCAAACCGTGGCACAGGCGGCATGATCACAAAAATTCATGCGGCGGAAATTGCAAATAATGCGGGTATTCCAACAGTTGTCATGAACGGAACTGCACCGCAGGATATATATAAGCTGATTGACGGACGTCAGATCGGAACCATTTTCAGGGAAGTCCTGAATTAATTTAATCCCATTAAGAAACGATTGGAGTGTTTCAAAATGCAAAATGAAGTTAAGCAAGCTGTTGCCGAGCTTGGAAAAAAAGCCAAAAAAGCCGAGCGTGTGCTCATGACGGCAGGCACAAACCAAAAAAATGCAGCGCTGGAGCTCATAGCTTCTGCGCTCAGCCAAAACGCATCATATATAATTGAGAAAAACAAACAAGATTTTGAGGCGGCGAAAGCAGGCGGTATGAATGAAACCATGCTTGACCGCCTTGCACTTGACGAAAAGCGAATCGCCGGTATTGCTGATGCAGTGCGCAAAATTATTACGCTTGATGACCCTGTTGGCAGGGTACTCAGCGGCGTTAAGAACCCAAACGGCATGACAGTTGAAAAGGTGACAGTACCGCTTGGTGTTGTTGCCGTGATTTTTGAAGCAAGACCGAATGTAACTGCTGATGCGGCGGCACTTTGCCTGAAATCGGGAAATGCAGTCATTTTGCGTGGCGGCAAAGAAGCATTCAACTCAAACAAGGCAATTGTTGACACAATGAGGGCAGCAGTTGAAAAAGCAGGGCTTCCTGCCGATTGCATTCAGCTTGTTGAAAACACAACAAGAGAAAGCGCAAATGCACTCATGACGCTCAATGATTATGTTGATGTGCTGATTCCAAGGGGTGGTGCAGGGCTCATCAAAGCCTGTGTGCAAAATGCAACAGTTCCCGTCATTGAAACAGGCACAGGCAACTGCCACGTTTATGTTGATGAATTTGCAAACCTTGACATGGCTGTTGAAATCATCAATAACGCAAAAGTTTCACGTCCGTCAGTTTGCAACGCTTGCGAAAGCCTTGTGATTCACCGTGCGGTTGCCGCAAAGGCTTTGCCGATGATCAAATCAAGGCTTGACGAATCAAATGTCATCATTCATGCAGACAGTGAAGCAGCCGCCATCATTGACGGCACATACCCGGCAACCGAGGAGGATTTCGGCAAAGAGTACCTCGGCTATGAAATCAGCGTGAAAATTGTTGGCAGCATTGACGAGGCAATTGAGCACATCACGAAGTATTCAACCGGTCACAGCGATTGCATTGTAACCGATAACTATCAAAACAGCAGGAAGTTTACCTCATGCATTGATTCCGCAGCGGTTTATGTCAACGCATCAACAAGGTTCACCGATGGCGGCGAGTTTGGCTTCGGTGCAGAAATCGGCATTTCAACGCAGAAACTTCACACAAGGGGACCGCTTGGTTTGCCTGAACTTACAACAATCAAATATATCATCAACGGCGACGGTCAGATCAGATGAAGCCGAAGTTTGACAAATATTTTTCAATGTGCTAACATAAACATATAGAAGCTCTGATTAAAACGATAGTTTATAAAAAATTACTTTGAGGGAGGTGTTATCATGGAAGAAAAGAAGCCACGTAAGGCACTCAATTACATAGTCGGCATTGTTGTGATTGCGCTTGTTGTCATCGGCATAATAAGCGTTGTGAGCTTTTTGGCAGGCAAAATCGGCGATGCAACGGATAACTCCGAACAGCTTCGTGAATATGAAAGCTTCATTGCCCCTGTAATTATGAATGACCCCGACACCTTCGATGACGTATCGAAAGCTGATAAAGCACAGTTGATTGCAATTTCAATATGGTCAATTTTGGATGATAACATCGACCCGGATAAATATGAATATGCAGGAGACGGCATGATGCTTCCGCAAAAAGAGGTTGAGCAGCGCTTTGCTTCTCTTTTCGGCAATGACGTGAAGCTGACCCATTCAACCGTTGACGGCGGCGGAATCGAATTTCAATATAGCGCCAAAAAGAAGTGCTACATCATTCCCATCACGGGTATAACCCCGATTTACACGCCGAAGGTGGTTGAAGCAACGGAAAGAAACAACACCATTGTGCTTTCTGTCGGGTACCTTGCAGGTGAGGACTGGGAGCAGGACAGCAACGGCAACATGGTTGCACCTGAACCTGCAAAATATGTGAGAGTGACGCTGAGAAAAAACAGCGATGGCAGCTATTATGTCAGTGCAATTCAAGCACAGTAATATAGTAAAAAAGCACCTTGCAATGCAGGGCGTTCCGACTGTCGATAAAGACATGACTGTGCACAAGAAAAACTATGTAACAGAAACAGATGCTTAAAATTAAGAATATATATTAACAAATTCAGCGGCACAGCATTAAGCTATGTCGCTGAATCTTATACACGGTCATGCCTTTATCGGCAGTCTAACAGATTATCAAAAAAGTATGTTATGCTTCTGATTCTTTTTTTGTCAGCTCAAAAACTGCGCCCTCAATCATTGCGGAAACTTCGTCAACGTCAAAGACGATGCCTTTTGAAAGCAGAAATTGAACAACATATTCCTTTTTCTGCTGACCCGCCTTGCTGCCATAGATTTGCTCGGCGGCTTTGACGGCGATTTCAACCCAGAATTTGAGCTTTTCCTGCTTTTCTTCAGTGAGCCTTGTTTTAATAAGTGGAATGATGCAGGTTGTCATGATTGCTGAAAGCAAAGTCAGAAGCACCTGAAGAATCGGTGTGATGTCAATTTTCATTTATATTATCTCCTCCTTTATTATTGTTCAACGCTGAAATTTGCGTGAGATGTTTCAAGGTCGTTGATTCTGTGGTTCATCACCTTGAATTTTTCGGCATAAAGTTCGTCATTTTTTTCAAGTGTGTAAGTGCGTTCAATGAGGTTGTTGTGTTTTTCAACCCGCTTTTCAAGCTGCTCAATGCGATAGTTTGTAAGGCGGCTTGAAACAAGGATTCCGCCGAATATGCCTGCCAAAGTGCCAATCAGGCTGATGAGTGAAATGATGATGTTTTCGCTCATCTGATTGCCTCGCAATAATCAAGGCAAACCCAGCCCGACGGTGTTCGACCCCAGTTTCCGCTGATTTCAAGCGCAGAAAATGTTACGCCCTTGACATAGCCGTCAGCTCTTTTGCCGCTGAGTGTCAGCACTTTCTTTTGCGCATCAGGGGTAAGCTCGGCAAAGCTGCATTTTGCAAAATTTGTTCCCGCACCCTTGCGTACGTGCAAAAGGTTCGCTTTTGTGACCTTGTAGTTACCTTTTTTATAGGCTGCATTTTGCTTTTCAAATTCATCCTCAGACCATTTTTCAGGGTCAATGTAATCATTTTCACCAATGCGCTTGATTCCAAGGTGAAGGTGAATGCCGGTTGCCTTGCCTGTTTTGCCTGTGTAACCGACAATTGAGTTTTCATCAACAGTCTGACCTTTTTTGACGTTGAGCCTGTCAAGGTGATAGTGAAGCATACGGACTTTCAGACCCGGATAAGATACCCACACATAAAGTGCACCTGTGTTATCCTTGCCGCAATCCTCAACCTTGCCGCTTGCAACTGCATATTGAGGCAGCTTCACCGCATATGTACCATAATCAGTTCCGCTGTGAAAAGGTGAGGTGTAACCGACCGAGGTTTTGATGATGTCTCTTTTGCCAAACGGAGAAGTAATCTTGTGTTTTGCTCCGTGAAAAATTTTCTCTGATAATTTTGACATTTAGTTTGCTCCTTTCATAAGTTCGTTGATTTTTTCTCTGATTTTTTGCCGTTCGGCTTTGGTGCTTTCAAATTCATCTGCACTCAAAAGACCTTCGGCAAATTTAATGGCTTTGTAATCTGACTGTAAAAGCTGCTGCTTGAGCTGCATGACTTGCTCATGAGTTTGCATCTTTCTTGCCTGTTCTTCTTCGCACTTTGTCATGTCGATGTAGTTTCCGTTGACAAATTTTCTCATGCTTATTCCCTCCCGTAAATTGTGAATTTTGTTCCTGCACCGATGCGTCCGGTGCTTGCGGCTGCGCTGAAAGTGATTCCTGCAATGCCTTTGATTGTTTTGTCAACAACCTCGCTTGCTGCAACACTTCCGAAACCGCCAAGAGTTTTTGGGCTGTGAACTGAGAAGCAGTTTCCAAGCCCTGATGATTTCATATAGCAGATTTTTGAGACATCCGCATTCGGTCTGAGTGCATTTTCAAGGATGCCCTGAACGCTTAGCGGCGTTTTCGGCAGACGGCTCTCACGATATGTGACGTTGGTGTTGGCTGTTGTTTCACTGCAAGCTTTGAAATCTGCAACAATTGAGATTTCGTCAACCGAAAACGGCTTTCCGCCGGCAGTTTTTGAAATTGTAACTTCATCAACATTTTCGCTGAGGGTAACAGTGTTGAGCAGCACCCAATCGCCCCTTTTTCCGCTGACAAAGCCGCATTTAAGCTCGGTGTCATCGGTCAGCGTAAGCACAAGCTCGCCGCCGGCGTTCACCTGTGCATTTTTGATTCCGATGCCGTCATTCAGCTCAAAACTGTCCGTCGTATTGTTGTTATACTCAACGGTGACAATGTTGCCGCTGCGGCCGATGTTCTTAATCTGCCTCAAATCCGTTTGGTTGAGCAGCTCGATAATTTGGTCATATTGGCTTTGGGAAAATTCAAATGCGTGTTCACAGTCCGAATCGGCGGCGGAGATGATGCACCCGATTTCCGCAACGGTTGATGAAAGCTTATCCGTGAAAATGCCCACGCCGAACGATGAGCAGGCAGGGATTTTCGGAATACCGACAACGTTGCCCGTGAACACCATGTCAACGCACTTTGAATCGAAAAAGTATCGCACGGTTTTAACCTCATCTTTCCATTCCTCATCAAAGTCAAATTCAATTGAATAGTTGCTGTTTGAAGAAATTACATATCGTTTTTGGCAAACAGCAATTTTATTTCTGATTTTAATGTTAATTGTTGGCATAAAAATTCCTTTCTTTGTTAAAGTTAAAAATAAAAGAAACTACCAACGCTTTGCGTCAGTAATTTCATGAATTGATTTAAACGTGAATTGCGGCTTCACAATTAATATTTTAGAAGCAAAAAGTGTAAATGTCAACACTTAAACGAACATTTGTTCATGAATTTTGCTTTTTGTGCTCTGTATAAAGCTGCATTCATCATCTCAGGGGTCGTTTTGTTGTGCAATATACACAATTACACTTTTTCGCTTTTGGACAAGTTTAATTAATGTTATATATTGCAAAAAGTGTTTGTTTTTGTTAAAATATGACTATGAAACAGAAAATTTTTCTGCTTTGCTTATGATGTTGCTCCGCTTTGTTTGGCTACAACAGGGTGTGATTTTTTTGATTTTGTGTAGCCGGAAAGGCTATGAATTTCAAATGGAACTTTTGGAGCAGAGAATCCTCAAAGACGGTCAGGTTTTCCCGGGACGTATTTTAAAGGTGGATTCATTTCTTAATCATCAGATGGACGTTAACCTCCTTTGCGAAATCGGCAAGGAATTTAAGCGAATATATCAGGACTGCGGTGTTAACAAAATTCTTACTATTGAATCATCAGGTATAGGAATAGCATGTATAACAGCGCAGTTTTTTGATTGCCCGGTTTTGTTTGCAAAAAAAACAAAAACAAAAAACATCGCCAACGCTGTTTATAAAACGCATGTTAAGTCCTATACTCATGGTACAACCTATGATGTTATCGTTTCAAAGGATTTTCTCAACAAAGGTGACAGGGTGCTCATTATTGATGATTTCCTTGCAGAGGGTAACGCACTTGTTGGCTTGATTGATCTTTGCAACCAGGCGGGTGCTGAGGTTATGGGCTGCGGAATTGCAATTGAAAAAGGTTTCCAGCCCGGTTCAAAAAGAATTCGTGAGCTTGGCGTCAGGGTTGATTCGCTTGCTGTCATTGCAAGCATGGATGACGGCTCAATTCAGTTCAGACACTGATAACTTATGAAACCAAACCGAATTGTTTCACGTTCGGGTTAGTTTAAAAATTTAATTTTGGAGGAAAACGCAATGAAAAAATTTCTTGCAATCCTGCTTGCCGCAGTTCTTTGCTTTGCTCTTGTTGCCTGCGGTGGTAACACTGGCGATGCAGATGTAACTTCAGGTGAGGACACATCAAACACATCAAACGGCGACGTTGATGTAAGCAAACTCAAAATCGGTGTAGTTCTTCTTCACAACGAAACTGTTGGTTATGACAAGAACTTTATCGAAGCAATCGAAAGAACAATTGAACAGCTTAAGCTTACTGAAGATCAGGTTGTTTGGAAAAAAGACATTCCTGAGGATTCAAAGTGCTATGATGCTTGTGTTGATCTTGCTGAGCAGGGCTGCAACATCATCTTCGCTGACTCATTCGGTCATGAAGCTAACGTAATCAAAGCTGCAAAAGAATATGAAAATATTCAGTTCTTCCATGCAACAGGTCAAAATGCTAAGATTGAAAACCTTCCGAACTTCCACAATGCTTTTGCAAGCATTTATGAAGGCAGATACCTTGCAGGTGTTGTTGGCGGCCTCAAGCTCAACGAGCTCATCGAAGGCGGCAAAATCACTGCTGAACAGGCTAAGGTCGGTTACATCGGCGCATTCCCGTTCGCTGAAGTTATCTCAGGTTACACTTCATTCTTCCTTGGCGTAAGAAGCGTTTGCGAAAGTGCAACAATGGAAGTTGTTTACACAACCTCATGGGCTGACGAAAGCAAGGAAAAGGAAGCAGCAACAAAGCTCATCGAAGATGGCTGTGTTCTCATCAGTGAGCACGCTGATACATTCGGTTCACCGAACGCTTGCGAAGAAGCAGCATCAAAGGGCAAGACTGTTGTTCACGTTGGTTACAACATCGACTTCACATCAGCTGCTCCAACAACAAACCTCATCTCTTCAAAAATTGACTGGACACCTTATTTTGTTGACGCATTCACAAAGGTTGCAAAGGGTGAAACAGTTGACGCTGACTGGTGCGGTAACCTTTCAACAGGTTCAGTTCTTCTCACAGATGCAAACAAAGCAACTGTAACAGATGAAATGATGGCTAAGGTTGAAGAAGTTAAGGCTGACATCGAAGCAGGCAAAGTTAAAGTGTTTGACGTTAACTCATTCACAGTTACTCCGGACAGCAAGGCTAACGAATTTGTTAAGTGCGAAGTTGATGCTGACGGACATCTCACCTCATTCACGGCTGACGCAGTTGCAGATGCAGACTACACACCGGATACAGAATCTGTTATCGACGGTGCAGTTGCTGAATCAACACATCGTTCAGCTCCGTACTTCAACATCATCATTGATGGTATCACACTTAAATAAGATTAATTATTAATCGCTTGTCTTTAGCGGGGTGTTCGCACTCCGCTAAAGATTGTTGTATAGGGAAGCTCTGATTAACCAAGTGTTCCGTTTCTGGCTGTCAGAAAACAGATATGCCGAATCAATGTCTGCTTTCTGATGTCTGAAAACAACGAAGGTTACAGAGAAGAAAACATGAAAACAGGAGGACGAAAATGTCGGAAGTTGCAATTGAATTAAAAAGCATAACAAAGCGCTTCGGCTCCGTTGTGGCAAACAACAAGGTTTCACTGAAGGTGAACAAAGGCGAAATTTTGTCAATCCTCGGTGAAAACGGAAGCGGAAAAACAACGCTGATGAATATGCTTTCGGGAATTTACTATCCTGACGAGGGTCATATCTATGTTGACGGAAAAGAGGTTTCAATCAAATCTCCGAAAGATGCATTCGATTATAAAATCGGAATGATTCATCAGCATTTCAAGCTGGTTGATGTGCTCACGGTTGCCGAAAACATTGTTCTCGGTCTGAACGAAAAGGAAAAATATAACATCAAAAAATCAGCAAAAAAGATTTCTGAAATCTGTGAGCAGTTCGGCTTTGAAGTTGACCCGATGAAGCGTATTTATGAAATGTCTGTTTCGGAAAAGCAGACGGTTGAAATCATTAAGGTCATTTATCGTGGCGCAGAAGTTCTCATTCTTGACGAACCCACGGCTGTTCTCACGCCGAAAGAGACCGAAAAGCTGTTTGCAATTCTCCGCAACATGAAAAACAGCGGAAAAGCAATCATCATCATCACACATAAGCTTAACGAAGTGCTTGCAATTTCCGATAGGGTATCAGTGCTTCGCAAGGGTGAATACATCGGTACGGTTGAAACAAAGGATGCAACCGAGCAATCGCTGACGGAAATGATGGTTGGCAAAAAAGTCAGCCTTAACATTGAAAGAAGCGAACCGAAAAATCAGGAAAACCGCCTTGTGCTGACGAATGTTTCCGTTGTGAATAACGAGGGAGTCAGTGTTTTGAAAAACGTGAACTTCACTGCAAAATCGGGTGAAATCCTCGGTATCGCAGGCATTGCAGGCAGCGGACAGAAAGAGCTTCTTGAATCAATTGCGGGCTTGCAGCATCTCAAAAGCGGCTCAATTGTTTATCATGACCCAAGCACAGGCAAGGAAGAAAATCTTAAGGATAAAACACCGCTTCAAATAAGAAATCTCGGCGTTCGTCTTTCATTTGTGCCTGAGGATAGGCTTGG
>JAMPAE010000038.1 GCA_023667385.1 Ruminococcus sp. | reverse complement strand
GGGCGATGCAATGCCGAAAAAATATACAACTGTGCTTTTTGATGTTGACGATACGCTTTTGGATTTTCACCGTGATGAGTATAATGCGCTCAAGGCAACTCTCTTAGAGTGCAAGCTGCCCGCAGAGGATGAAATTATCAGCACTTATTCGTTGATTAACGCAAATCTTTGGCACGCTCATGAAAAAGGTGAGCTTACCAAAGAGGACATCAAAAACATACGCTTTCGTGAGCTTTTCTCTGCGTTTGATTTTGAATCCATTCTCACACCGAGGCAGGTCAACGATTTTTACGAAAAAAATCTCTGCAACGGTTCAGTTGTCATCGACGGAGCCTATGATGTTTGTCAAAGACTCAGCGGTACTTATGATTTGTATATTGTGACAAACGGCATTGAGGCTACACAAAGAAGCAGGCTGGGACGCAGCGGGTTTGATAAGCTGATGAAAGATATGTTTATTTCGGAAGCAATCGGGCTGCAAAAGCCGTCGTTTGAGTTCTTTGATTATGTCTTTGCGCATATATCTGAGGGAGATAAAAGTAAGGTGATTCTTGTTGGTGATTCACTCAGCTCAGACATAAAAGGTGCAATTGATGCCGGTATTGACTGCATTTGGTTCAACAAAAACGGCATCAAAAATGACACCGGACTTCAACCGACCCATGAAATCAGCAAAATTGATGAAATTATGTCGATTTTGTAATGATTAATTTTCATTAAACGTATTTATTTTTTTGTAAATTTATGGTAAAATACAAATGTTCAGCTAAAATACAGAAAGGTTTGGCATGAGAACTTTCAGGTTCTTTGTGTCACATGGCAATAAAATGGAACAGAATACTTTCAGCGAGGGCATTGCACCCGGCGGTCTCAGAGAAAAAACCGAAATCAAGCTGCTGATTTGCTATTTGCTTAAAAAGCTTAATCAGCCTTTGACTCACACAACAATTAATGAGATCTTGCAGGAATATTCAATCGCAAATTATTTTGAAGCTAACCAGGCAATCAGTGAGCTTGTTAAAGCAGGTAAAATTATTTGTACTTTGCAAAACAACGATGAGGTTTTTGAAATCACTGCCAGGGCAATCTATGACGTTGCGGAAATTGAAAAATCACTGCCACGTTCAATCAGAGAAAAAGCAGTTGGGGCAGCGCTGAAAATTCTTGCAAGGGAGCGCATCAAGCGTGAAAGCAAGGTTGAGGTTGAACAGCTTGAGCATGGCTATCACGTGACGTTCACGGTTGAGGACGTTGACACACAAATGCTGAAGCTGACAATTTATGTTGCCGATAAATCGCAGGTGGAGCTTGTTAAACGCAACTTCTTCAACAATGCGGTGGAAATATATTCAGATATTATCTCGTCACTCACCGTTGAGTGATATATAAAAGGAGCACAAGAAAAATGAAAAAAGCTATGCCTTTCATTTTAACCGTTGTTGCGCTTTTGGCGGCGGTGCTTGTCATGTATTTCAAATTTATCAGAGTTCCCGAATGTCCCGTTTTCCTTGAAAGCTTTGAGCACGGTGTGATGACCGTTGAAAACAGGGAAACAATCGGCAGTGATGACAAATTCAAGGTCGTCTGCAAAAACGGGGATACACTGACAATTAACATCAATCCTGAGCGTACCGACAAAAACTACTATAACTTATCAAAGCTTGTTGTCAACGGCGTTAACGTGACCGATGACGTGGATATGCTTCAGTATAAGCTGAAGGTTGACGGAAAGCTCAACGTTGTGGCTTATTTCAAAAAAGGCAAGCGCCCAACGGATAAAACGAGCAAAACTTCGGTTTCATTCCCGTCTGCGCCCAAAATTGAATATCCTGCCGAAAATGCATATCTCGGCAGTGATGATGCTTATGACATCAAAGATCCGTCAATTATTTATGATTCCGCTTCGGGCTGGTATTACTGCTTTGCTTCCGACAACATCGTGATTCGCTCAAAAGATCTTGTCAATTGGGAAAACAGAACGAATTATTTCGACATACCCGACGAAGCAGATTCCGATTCAATCATGGATTTCAGCCAGTTTGAAAGCGTGCGTAAATGGGCAAAAGCTCACGGCTACAGCGATGATGTCACAAAATCAGGTGCAAAAAATAACCGCAGCCCGCTCGCTCCTGATGTGGTTAAGGTCGGCTCGGAATATTACCTTTACTTTTCGCTTTCAAAAGAGAAAAATGCAAACGAATCCGCAATTTTCTGCGTTAAAACAAACAGCATTGAAGCTGCCGTCAGGGATAAGAAATGGACAGACGTCGGCTTGATCGTCAGCTCCTGCTCCGACACAAAAGAGGGTAATTATGACGCTGCAAATGCAGTGCATCCCAGTGTTCTTGTGAACGGTAAAAAGATGTATATGGCATACGGCTCATATTACGGCAGCGACACAATCAATGGTTCAATTTCACTTTTAGAACTTGATTATGACACAGGACTTCTCAAAAGCGGCGGTGCAATCAATGGCTCAGGTGAGGCAATTTCAACAATCCACGGTTCAGATATTTTCAGAAGCGGCAAGCTCATTGCACGTCCGGGAAGTGTTCCGGCACTCGGCAAAAAAGAGGGCAGCCTGATTACTGCGTCTGACCTTGTTTATAACAGCGAAACCGAATACTATTACTTGTTCATGACCTATGGTGAAGAGCAGTCTAACTATAATATTCGTGTTGCACGCTCGAAAAAGGTTGAGGGACCTTATGTTGATGTGACAAACCAATCAATGAGTGATTTTGCCTCATCAAGGAAGAAAAATCAATATACAAAAGGGCTCAAACTCATCGGCGGCTATAACTTTGTCATGAGCAGCGGCGGTGGAGTTTCGTATACAGATGTGGGTAAAGCGGCAACAGGCAGCCCGTGCATCATCAAGGCTGATGGCGGCAAATGGCTGATGGCATCGCAGTCAAGGGTATTTTATAAATATGACGACAAAATTGTCACAGGCGACAAGATTGCATCTGATAATGATCTCGATATTCAAACTGCACCTGCACTTGAGATCAGGCAGATTTTCTTTAACAAAGAGGGATGGCCGCTTGCAGTTCCCGAAGCCTATGCAGGCGAAACCGTGCTCAAGGGCGTCAAAGAAGCAGATATGTATGGCAACTGGGACGTCATCGTGTTCAACAACAGCGGTGATTCCGATGATTACAAAGCTGTTGAACGCAGCACGTCAGAGATGGTTTCAATTTTCAAAGGCATGACAATCAGCAAAGCCGACATCGAAAAGAAAACGAAGCTTGAAAAGCTTGTTTTTGAAAAGAAAGATGCAACATCTTACAGTATGCTTCTCAACGGCAAAACCTTTGTTGTGTACCCTGCCGTTGCATGGGATTGGGAGCTTTCTGAGGGAGTGCTCACGTTCACCGGAATCAGTGATGACGGCACCACAATTTGGGGCAAGAAAAACGCCTCACCTTACATGGGTATCTATTCCGATACATTCTGGTATCTACTTTCAATGACAGATGGTGACACTCAGGATAAATATAAGCAAAAGGTTGAAAAAATCAGTGGCAACCCCTCGCAAATCAACATTGACACAATGACACAGGAAATTCTGAAAGTTATTCAGAAAAATGCCGAGAAAAAATAAACAGCTATCCCCGAAGATTTAGCGTATCTTCGGGGATTTATTTTATTATTTATGAGAATGTATAAATGCCGCCCGGAACGGTTTCAAATGTTGTGATACCGTCAATGTAGTCAACGTCAATTTCGTTGCCTTCTGCATCTTGAACAAGCATTACTTTGCCGTCATAGCTAAGCGAGCATTTGCCGCCGAGGTTTGATTTGATTTTGCCCTCTTTTAGCTTGCAGTCTTTCCATTTGAGAGAAACTTCAAAGTTGCCCCTTGCCATGAGACCGGTAATCTCGCCCATGTGCCATTCAGCCGGCAAGGCGGGCAGCACGCTGATATAGTTGCAGTGGCTTTGAACCAGCATTTCTGCAACGCCTGCCGTAAAGCCGAAGTTTGCGTCAATTTGGAACGGCGGATGATTGCCGAACAGGTTTTTTAAAATCATCTTTTTCAGCAGTTGTTCAATGACATCGTCACATTTTTGCGCCGAGCCGAGTCTTGCATATGCAAGCAGCCTATATGCAAGTGCCCAACCTGTTGTTTTGATTCCTCTGTCGTCAAGTGAAATTCTTGCGCCTTTCATCAAAATGTGATTTTCTTTGGTGATTTGATTATACGGATAAAGTCCGAGCAGGTGAGAGATGTGCCTGTGATGCTTTTGCACGCCCATTCCGCCAAGCTTGCCGAATCCACGGTGGGAAAATGTATCCTCGTCAACCCATTCCTTGATTTGACCCCATTTGCCGATTGCGTTCGGTTCAAGCTTTTCAATTTGGCCCTTGAGCTTTTCAACAAGACTGTGATTAACAGCATCGCCGTTTCCGCTTTTTTCAAGGTCATCAGCCGCATGAATGACAGAATCAAACAATCCGTAAACAATGCTTTGCTCATATGTTCCGCCTTTTGAAACGGGACCGTGTTCAGGTGAAAAGCAGGGTGAAACCTCCAGCCTGCCTGTTTTTTTGTTTTCTGTCAGAAGCTGTGACCATAACAGTGCGGCCTCTTCCATTGTCGGATATATGTCTGTTTTGAGCTTTTCAATGTCTTTGGTGAATTGATAGTAGTCGAACATATTCTGCACTGCCCATGCACCGTTAACAGGTGCCCAGCCCCAGCGCCATTCCCAGCCCGGAGCAACAAAGCCGAGGGGATTCACCATTGTGTGCACAACCCAGCCCGTTGGTTTTGATTCATCAGGTGAGCCGTCTGCTTTGTTTTCGCCAATGCCCATTGTTTGATTTGCAACAATTCTGCCGGGTTTTTTCAGGCTGTTCACAAAGTCGATATAAGGCACGGCGGTTTCTGCAAGGTTTGCAACATAGGCAGGCCAATAATTCATTTGAACGTTGACGTTGAAATGATAGTCACACTGCCACGGCGGATTGTTTTTTGCGTTCCAAATTCCCTGCAGGTTTGCAGGCAGTGAGCCGTCACGTGACGATGAAATCAGCAGATAGCGTCCATATTGGAACAAAAGCGTAATGAGATTTCGCTTATATTCGTTTCTTTTTGCAAAACGCTTGAGCATGAAATCCGTTGGCTGACCTGATTCTTCCTCGCCGAGGTTGAAAGTAACCCGGTTATAAAGCTTTCTGTAATCATCAAGGTGCGTTCTGTAAAGCTCGCCGAAGCTTTTTTCTGCGGCGGCAAGCACTGCTTCGGTTGCCTTTTCAAGTGGATTGCTGTTATCGCAATAGTCAGGGTAGGAGTTTTTATAATCCGTTGCAAGGCTCATGAGAATCATGACGCTTGTTGCATTTTCAACGCTGATGTGTCCGTCCTCAGTTGCGGTGACAGTGCCGTCTTTTGCAATGAACTTGACTGTGCAGCCGTATTTCATGTTGTTCTTATCCTTGCCGGGTTTTGCATCAATGCCATCGTTTGCATTGACTGTTCCCTCAAGGTAAATTGTGTCATCCTGTGAGTAAGGCTTGCCAAGCTGCTCAGAGATGACGTAAGCATCAAAGCTGAACGCACTGCCTTCACCGTCAGCTTCAATTCTGCCAACAAAAACATTGTCGGGATAGCTGACAAAATAATGTCTGGTGTAGGTCACTTTTTCTTTTTTATAAGTAACCATGCATGAGGCAGAGTCAAGGTCGAGGTCACGAACATAGTTTTCAACGGCATCGTTGCTGCCAAAGTTGATGTAAAGGTTGCCGAAAGCTTGATAGGCACCATAGCCGATGTCATTGCCCTCAAGACCCTTCATTTGGGCGCTTGCTCCCTTGCGGTCGCCCTTGTCAAGCAGCTTTTGAATTTTTTTCATCTGCTCGCCGTGGTCAGCGTTGCTGATTCCGCCGTTATAGCCGTCAACAGCTTTTCCGCCCGACCAAAGTGTTTTTTCGTTGAACTGAATCAGCTCACACTGTGTTCCGCCGAAAACTTTTGCGCCGATTTTGCCGTTACCGAGCGGAAGCGCTTCGTTTTCCCAGCCAAAATAGTTCATGCTTGCAGGGGTGTTGTAACATAAAAACATAGTAATCCACCTTTGTTTGTTCTCGTTTTTCGCTATGCGGGCAGAAAATTCATCTTTTTAACGTTTTTCTCCGCATATTAAAGCTGAAACTGCTGCCTAAAACCGCAATTTTAACATAATATATCAATTATATCTTTTCCTTGCCGCTTATGTCAAGCAATTTAAAAAAACAGCGTTATTCCTAATAAAAACGAAGCTATTTGTTGAAAAAACAACGCAAAAACTTCCAAAAACATTTACAAGCGCAAAAAACAATGTTATTATATTTAAGAAAGCATTTAAACAAAAAGAAAGGCGGAAACCACAATGTTCTTTTTCAAAAACTTTTTGCGCATAATCATGTCGGTAATGATTGCTGTGCTGTCAATCATTCCGGCGCAAAACGGACTTGCAGACGGAGTTTCAATCAGCTTTGATGCTCAGCAACTCACAGGTGAGGTTACCTCCGGTGCATCCGGCTATCTTTATGGAATCTCAGAAGACGGTGTTCCATCGGATAACATGATTGAAAGCCTTGACATTTCATCGGTTTCCGCAAAAACTCAGGGTGGTTTGCAGCATCCAATCGGTGAAGTCGGCGACGTTTCAAACTTCCTCGCTTCAAGCGATAAGTGCGATTACATCGTGGTCTATCTTCAGGATATGTACTCAACGTGGTACTATGAAGAAGGCACCATTGCCGAAATGAAAAAAAGCGGTGAATACAACTGGAAAACTTTTCTTGAAACCTCATATTTTCCGCTTGTAAAAAAGACGATTGAGCAGATGCAAAATCAATATTATTCCGATAAGCTTGTTTTTTGCATTTTCAATGAGTGCGATAATGGTGTTTGGTTTGGCGACTGGTCGGTTAAAGATGGCAATGTCAGCAACAAATTCAACCTCATCGGCAAGAAAAATTTCAATGAAGCATGGAAAATGACCTATGACTATGTTAAATCGCTTGCTCCCGATGTGCTCATCGGCGGACCGGGTAACTGCGATTATGACCTTGCTGAGATGAGTACTTTCCTCGGCTATGCTTCGGTTCATGACTGCGTGCCTGATGTGATGATCTATCATGAGCTTAACAATCGCTCGCTTTATGACTGGGAGGCGAACGCAGCTCAGCTTCGTGAACTTGAAAAAGCATTTGGCATTGATCCTGAAACTCCGATAATCGTGACTGAATACGGCAGAATGCAGGACAACGGCAACCCGAACAATATGCTCAAATACATCGCCTGTTGCGAAAATTCAAAGGTTTATGCAAACCAGGCATATTGGCTGCTTGCCAACAACCTTTGCAACACAGCGGCTGATTATAACACTCCGAACTCTGCTTGGTGGGTATATAGATGGTACACAAGCATGGATGGTCAGACAATGCAGGTTGATGTTTCAGATGTGCTTCATGCTGATGTTGGAAAAGCAATTTTGCAAATGCGTGAGCCACGCAACCCGAATCTTTTGGGGCTTGGCTCAATTACTGATGCGCAAGATAAAATCAAGCTGCTCGTTCCCGGCACAGACTATGATTATATGATAAAGATTAACAACCTTGAAAACACTGCGCTTTATGGCGAAAATGTGAAAATTACCGTTTATGCATCGCAATATCAGGGTATCTCAGGCGAGGTTTATGCGCCCGAAATTGTGAAATCATATGTTCAAAAGTGCGAGGGTACAATCAGAATTAAAATGAACCCGAACAAAAACACTGCATATTACGTTGAAATTGAAAAAGCAGACGACGATATTGATTTCATCAATGATAATCTTTATACCCGCTTTGAGTTTGAGGAAGGAGCACTGCTTGGTTCTGCATATACCTATAAAAGTGCATATGCTTCAACGGGCGGCGAAAACGGACTTGTCGGCGGCATGGAAAAAGACGGTGACGGCGTTGAAATCAAAATTAATGTTCCCGAAAGCGGCGATTATGAGCTTCGCTTCATTTATGGTAACTCAAATGACGGCTCAACTTATACAGATCGCACACATTCTGATGTTAACTTCATCGTTGACGGCTCAGCTCAGGTGATTTCGCTTGAAAACACAATCAAAAGTGAACTCACAAGCACTTTTGACACAGTTCTTGCGCTCACTGAAGGCGAACACACAGTCAGCTTCACTCACAACAAAGGCACAATTGTGCTTGATTCCGTGCTTGTCAGAAAGGCTGAGAATAATACCCGAATTTACACCGAGCTTGACGATGACCGTGATTATGCATATCTTGCTGTTGCACCGTCAGACGGATTTTACAAAATCAAAACTGCCGAAAACACAGTGATGTTCGTTGACGGAGCAAAAGTTCATGCAGATGAAAACGGTGAAGCTGTGGTTTATCTTCGCAGGGGTATTAACTACATTGACACCGAAAAAGGTGCTCAGCTTTCAGCTTGTGTTTGCAATGAAAAAGGCGAGGTAATAACTCTTCTGCCTGAAGATGCTCAGCTTTACGGCAATGCAAGGCTGCTTGTCAACAACAAGCTTCAAACAAAATACATCACAGGCATCACCTCTGATTCAGGCAGCGCAAGCTATAAAGTAAGTGCTCCGAAAGCCGGCACATATAAGCTGACAATCAACTATGCATCAAACCATGAAAACGGTGTACATTCATATAATGTTGACCTTGTTGATGATTTTGTCACAATCAGCGTCAACGGCGAAAAGCAGATGAATCTCTATTGCCGCAGCACTTACAGCAGCGATACCTACACAACGGTCACAACAAACATTGAGCTTCAAAAAGGCGAAAACGTTTTGACCTTTTCAAATGACGGAGCAAACAAATTCAACGGCAATTTGACTTATGCACCCGACATTGCAACAGTGACAGTAAATTCACCTGCAAAATAATTGCGGTAATGTTTGATTTTTACGTACTCTTGTGTTAGAATAATAAAATATTAATTTTATAACGGAAAGGATAGCTGCATCTTTTTGCAGACAGATTATAATTCAGACTTATTATGGAAGAAAATTACCTTATGAATATGATTACCAACCAGGATGTTGAGGGCGAAAGGGAAGTCATTGAAATGACAACGCTGGCATCTTTTAAAGGTAAGGCTGATGATTATTACATTTCATATACTGATGATGACGGCGACCTTGAGGGCTGCCGCACAACGCTTCATGTTGAAAACGGAAACTGCGTCACCATCAGGCGTGAGGGTTCATATGATTCACACATGATAATTGAAAAAAATGTTCGTCACATTTCGCATCATACAACGCCTTACGGCTCGTTTGCGCTTGGAATTTCGGCAATTGGGGTTGATTCAAACATCAGCTCAAACGGCGGCAAGCTCAACTTTAAATATGCAACCGACATTGATATGCGCCCGGTTGGTGAAATTGAATTTAACATTACTCTGACACAGAGAAATAATTTTTAATTACTTGTTTGCACAAAGGAAAGGCTTTGATAAAATGAAACTTACAGTTAATATTGCACAAAATCAGATTAAGCAGCTTGTTGATTCTGCCGCAAAAAAGGCAATGGAAAACGGCGAGCTTTGCGAGGCTCAGTTGAATAAATTCAACATTGAAGTGCCTGCCGACAGAGCCAACGGTGATTACTCAACCAACGCCGCAATGGTGAACGCAAAATCATTCAGGCTTCCGCCAAGGAAGATTGCCGAAACGCTCACCTCAAACATGGAACTTGAGGATACCTATTTTGAATCCGTTGAGGTTGCAGGTCCGGGCTTCATCAATTTCAGGCTTTCCGCAAAGTATTATGCCGACGTTATTCTCGACATTGAAAAAGCGGGCGACAGCTACGGCAGAAGCGATTACGGCAAAGGTGAAAAAGTCAACGTTGAATTTGTTTCTGCAAACCCAACTGGTCCAATGCATATGGGCAATGCAAGGGGCGGTGCGCTTGGTGACTGCCTTGCTGCTGTGCTTGATTACGCAGGCTATGATGTGCACGAAGAGTTTTATATCAATGATGCAGGCAATCAAATTGAAAAATTCGGTTTGTCACTCGATGTAAGATATAAGCAGATTTTCCTCGGCGAAGAAAATGTTGAACTTCCCGAAGATAGCTATCACGGTGAGGACATCAAAGAGAGGGCAAAAGAATTTGCTGAACTTCACGGTGATGCTTACATGGCAAAAAGCGAGGAGGAAAGACGCAAGGCACTTGTTGATTTTGCACTTCCGAAGAACATTGACAACATGAAAAAAGCCATGGAAAAATACCGCATAAGCTATGATACATGGTTCAGCGAGCTGACGCTGCATAATTCTGGTCAAATCAAAGATGTAATCGACCTGCTTACCAAGAACGGCTACACTTATGAAAAGGACGGCGCTCTCTGGTATAAAAACAAAGATGTGCAGACAAAAATTCTTTTGCGTGAGGGTAAAACCCAAGAGTACATTGACAAGCAGGAGCTTAAAGATGACGTTTTGATTCGTGCAAACGGC
>JAMPAE010000037.1 GCA_023667385.1 Ruminococcus sp. | reverse complement strand
TATCACATATCTGTCAACAGCTCAAGGCTCGGCGTTAAAGAAACTGCTCAAATGCTTGCCGAATACATCGAAAAGCGTATGGCAGCAAAATAATCTAACAAAAAAAGCAGCTCTCCCGGCAACAAGGTCGGGAGAGTATTTTTATTGTTTTAATCAATGTACAAATCTCTGATTCCGTCCAGGGCACGGATTGCGGAGATTGTCATGTTCAGTGATTCCTCATCACGAGGGAAAACAACCGCTTTCATAACAATTGAATCGCTTTTGCGTTTTGCAGGTGAACTGTCAGCATAGAGAATTTCAAGTGTGTGCAGATTGCCGCCGTATCGCTTGACGATTGCACCAACCTCAGCCGCCTGCTTTGACATATTCTCCGCTTCAATGTAAAGATTTTTTGAGTGATTGCTTTTTGAAATGATTCTTTTGAAAGTGTTGAGGGTAAGATAGATGACAACCGTGCAAATCAGTGCACCGACATAATAGCCTGCACCGATTGCAAGACCTATGCACGAAACCGCCCAAAGCGATGCCGCCGTTGTGAGCCCTTTAACGCTGAAGCCCTCACGCAAAATTGTTCCTGCACCAAGGAAACCGATTCCGCTGATGACCTGTGCGCCCAAACGTGTTGGGTCAAAACTTGTTAAGCCTTGATATTCCATAAAAACATATCTTCCCGTCATCATGACAAGTGTTGCACCAACTGCAACAAGAATGTGTGTTCTGAAGCCGGCAGGACGATGTGAATGTTCACGCTCAAAACCGATTACACCGCTAAAAAGCACTGCAAGAAACAGCTTAAACACCGCATCCAGCAGGTATCTCACCATGTCAAATGAATAAACCCAAACAAAAAATTCTCTGATTGCTTCCAAAATTTTTGCACCCTCTGCCTTTTATTTCTGAAGTTCTCGCTGCCCGACGCAGCAGCACAGACTGTTCATTTATAATTTATAGATTATATCACTATTAGACGAAAAAATCAAACAATATCATGTAAATTTATAAAATTCGCCCTGATTTTTTCTCTTTTTTAATATGCGAGAAAACGTTTGGTGATTTTATGGATTTCACCTGCTTAATACGCAATAAAAAACTGTTGACAGCAAAAACTTTTTCTTGATTATATCGGGCTGTTGTTGTATAATCAGTATGTATAAATATATCTGTAATCAGAAAGGAATGTTAACTATGGATAGAAATAAAGTCAAGCTCAGCATCGGCGGAGCTGAATATTCAATCATAACCGAAGATGACGTTAAATATGTTGCTGCACTTGGAAAAGAGGTTGACATGGCACTTGCAAAAACCATGAAAGAAAACCCAAGAATTTCAACAACTCAGGCTGCTGTTCTTCTTGTGCTTGAATATGCAGACGAATATAAAAAGGCAAGTACTTCTGCCGATCATCTGCGTGAACAGATCAAGGACTATCTTGATGACGCTGCAAACGCAAAAAGCAAGGCTGACTGGGCAAGAAGAGAAGCCGAAAAGGCAAAGAAAGATCTTGAGGACGCAAACATTGAAATTGAACGCCTGAGGGCACAGCTTTCCTCCGTTCTTGACCAAATCGGAAAGAAATAATGAGCAGGAAAAGTGAAATTTTAGCTCCGGCAGGCTCGCCGGAATGTGTGCTTGCCGCAGTCCGCTGCGGTGCAGATGCCGTTTATCTCGGTCTGTCTGCATTCAACGCACGAAGAAATGCCGAAAATTTTGACTTTGAAAAGCTCCGCAAGGCAATCGAATATTGCCACAGTGTTGGCGTAAAGGTTCACATCACACTCAACACCCTCGTTTCAGATGATGAGCTTCCAACCGCAAAGGAATTGATTAAGCACGTTTGTCAGCTTGGCGCAGACGTGCTTATTTTGCAAGACATCGGGCTTGCGATGTTTGCAAAGCAGCTTGCACCTGAGCTTGAGCGTCATGCCTCAACTCAAATGTCCGTGCAGACCCCTGACGGCATCAATCTGCTGAAAGAATGGGGCTTTTCAACGGCTGTTCTTCCAAGAGAAATGACAAAGGAAGAAATTATCAACATCAGAAAAAGCACAGATATGCGTCTCGAAGCGTTCGTTCACGGCGCACTTTGTATGTGCGTTTCAGGTCAGTGCTATCTAAGCGCAATGCTTGGCGGCAGAAGCGGCAACAGAGGTTTGTGCGCTCAACCGTGCAGGCTTCCGTTTTCTGCTCCCGGCGGAACAGGTCACGACCTGAGCCTGAAAGATTTGTCATTGGTTGAGCAGGTCAACGAGCTTTCGCAAATCGGCGTTGATTCTTTCAAAATTGAGGGCAGAATGAAGCGCCCTGAATATGTTGCGGCTGCCGTGACCGCTGTTAAATCAGCCATGGATTCAAATGACAAGCCTGAAATCACTGATGCACTGAAAGCAGTTTTCTCTCGTTCGGGCTTCACACAAGGCTATTATGAAAACAAACGAGGCATTGATATGTTCGGCACACGAACAAAGCAGGATGTCACTGCGGCATCAAGCAAGGTGCTTTCCTCACTTTCACATCTTTATGATAAAGAGCCGGCAAGAGTGGGGGTGAATTTTCTGCTCACGGTTGTCAAAAACGAAAACGTCAGCCTGACTGCTTCGGCAAACGGAAAAACAGTTTTCGTCAGCGAGGATTATATTCCGCAAAAAGCAATCAACAAGCCAAGCACAAAAGAAAACCTCACTGAAAGAATTTCAAAATGCGGCGGAACAATTTTCTATGCAGAAAAAGTTGAGATTGACCTTGATGAAGGCTTAATTGTGCCCGCAAGCGTCATCAATTCACTTCGAAGAAATGCGCTTGAACAGCTTGAAAAAGAGCTTTCCACTGTAAAGCCTAAATCCTTTACGGATGTTGAGCCAAAAAAAGTTTTCCACATGGCAAAAAGCACACCAAAATTCCACATCCGACTTGCAGATGCAACACAAATACCCGATAATCTTGAAAATGTGGAAAACTTATATTTCCCGTTGGAAATTGCGGAAAACCATGTTGAAATTGTTAAAAACAGCAATATAAACATGGGAATCGAGATACCACGAGGGATTTTCGGCAGCTTTTCATATGTGGAAAAACAGCTTGAACGGGCAAAATCACTTGGAATTGACACTGCATATTGCGGAACGATTGACGCAGTTGCGCTTGCAAAAAAGCATGGGATGAAAATTCACACCGGCTTTTCAATGAACGTTTTCAACACCCTTTCAGCAGCCGAGCTTGAACGTATCGGTGTAAAGTCAATCACCTTGTCGCCGGAATTGACGCTTGAACGTGCCGCAAAAATCGGTGCAAACGTTCCGAGGGGTATAATTGCATATGGCAGGCTGCCTTTAATGCTCACACGCAACTGCCCAATGAGAAATGCGGTCACCTGCGAGCAATGCAAAAAGCGTGGCTACCTGACCGACAGAATGGGAATCAAATTTCCCATCACCTGCAAGCTTGGATGCAGTGAACTGCTTAACTCCCGGCCGATTTACATGGGCGACCGAATGAGTGAAATCAAAAACATGGATTTCATCACCTTGTATTTCACAAAAGAAAAGAAAGAAACCGTTGACGCAATCCTCAATGCATATCGCAAACGAAAAGGCGTCAAAGGCGAATTTACACGTGGCCTTTATTACAGAGGCGTTGAATAAAAATTTAAGGAGTGTTATCAATGGCAAAAAGAGCAGACTATTTATCATGGGATGAATATTTTATGGGCATAGCCATGCTTTCATCCTACAGAAGCAAGGACCCGAACACCCAGGTTGGGGCGTGCATTGTTAATGACCACAACAAAATCATGTCAGTTGGCTATAACGGACTTCCTATTGGATGCAGTGATGATGAATTTCCGTGGGAGCGTGAGGGCGATGAATATGACACCAAATACCCCTACGTATGCCATGCCGAGCTTAACGCAATTCTGAACAACGCAGGCGCAAACCTTGCCGGCTGCAGAATTTATGTTGCGCTGTTTCCGTGCAACGAATGTGCAAAGGCAATCATCCAAAGCGGAATCAAAGAGGTTGTTTACATCTCGGATAAATATGCTGACACTCCGCTTGTCAAAGCCTCAAAAAGAATGTTCAATGCGGCCGGTGTCAAGCTGACAAAGCTCACCCCCAAAAGAAATATTGTTGAAATTGATTTCACCGAAGAAAAAATCTGAACATTCTTATAATAATTGGGCACAGTCTTGTTTTTCAGTAAGACTGTGCCCAATTTGTTTAATCATCAACCGCTTCTTTGGAAAATTCAAGGATGTCTCCGCTGATGGCATGAATTTCAAATTCATATTCGGTCAATGCAGTTTCAAATTCAATTTTATATACCCGAATGCCATGCTCTTTATCCAGCTTGGCTTTTGTGAAAATCACCTTTGATGCATCAATACCAACATAGCGAAGTGCAATTTCTTTTGCTTTATCAATGCCGATATAAGTGTTGCCTGATTGGCCTGTTGTTTGCTTCAACTCACTTGTCGGCGTTTCCTCTTGTGATATGGTTTGACTTTCAACTGTGGTTGATTTCTGCGTTGTCATATCCGATTGAGTGACAGATTCCTGCGTGGATTCGGTTGAAGGAATGTTGGCAGTGATTTCAGCTTTCTGCGTCACCGTTATTGGCTCGTTTGTGTTGGCAGACAGTTCTGTTTCAGACGGCAAATCAACCGCTTTCAGGCTTTTCTCTTTACTGATGATTTTGTCGGTGACGGAGCTTATCACATATTCATAAGCGAAGCCGTCAAACGAAAAATCAACCTTGTAAACCACAATTCCCTCTTTGAGCGTAACCGCTGATGAATAGCTTTCGGCAAGCGCTTCACTGCAATTTGCATCTGACATTGCAAGTGCAAGCGCCTTGTCTCGTCCGTCGGCATATTTATCAGTCAGGAAAATGCCTGCTGCCGCAAGACCGATCACCAAAACAACGGCCGCAAGCACAACTGCAATTATTTTTTTACTTTTCATCTTTACGTGTCTCCTTGATGTTATTCTTCTGCGGTATTGTCAGAGTGAACGTGCTGCCCTCATTTTCTGCACTTTTCACTGTGACCTCACCGTGATGCAGGTTTGCAATTTTTCTCACTGTTGAAAGCCCCAAGCCTATGTTGCAGCTGTCTTTTGATGCTGTGCGTGAACGGTCGCTCTGATAAAAGCGCTCAAAAATTTTGTCGATGTCCTTTTCTGCAATGCCGATTCCGTCATCACTGACCTCAAGCAGAATTGAATCGCCGCTTTTTTTCAGCGTAACATTGATGTGGCCGTTATCTTTACCATAGCGATAAGCATTTGAAATCAGGTTGTTCATCAGGCGTATCATCATATCTGTGTCTGCAAGCAGCATAATATCCGGCTCAACGTCATAGGTTAAGGTGATGCCTTTTTCTTTTCGTGCTGCCTGTTCTTCGCAAACTGCCTCTGTCAGGATTGACAGGTCAACTTCTTCTGTTAAATCAAGTGTTTCAAGCCTTTCAAGGCGTGAAAATCTGAGCATATCTTCAATTATATTTTTCATCCTCATGCTTTGTCTTTCAATTAATGACAAGGCTTTTTTATATTCTTCTTCGCTTCGGTCTTTTTCCAAAATCAACTCTGTTTGTGCAAGAATTGCCGCAACCGGCGTTCTAAGCTCGTGCGAAATGTCAGCGGTAAACTGCTTTTCATCTTCAAATGAGGTTTCCAATCGCTCAAGCATTTTGTTGATCGTATCGGCAAGCTGATGAAGTTCGTCATTTCTGTCACCAACGTCAATCCGCTTTGAAAGGTCGTTGCCATCTGTGATTGAAGAAGCCGCAGCATTGATTTGCTGAACAGGCTTGAGCGACCTGCCTGCGCTGATGTAGCCGCCTGCGATTGCAATTGCAGAAAGAATCGGCAACAGCAGAAGCGAGATGTTGAGCATTCGTGAAAGCACGGTCTTTTTGGCGTTTTCATCAACAATACCCTGCAAAATCAAGCCGTCAAGCTCACCTTGCTCAAAAATATGGCAATAAGTATAATACTTTTCGCCGCCGGATTTCACCATGTGAATTTTGTCATCGGCGGTAATCGGTGCATGGATAATGTTTTCGCCGTAAAGCAGGTTACCCTGAGCATCATAAAGTGCGCAGCAGATTCCGTTGACGTCATCAAGGAAGTCATCGTCAATTTCAAGGAAGCCATCGTTGAATTTAACAAAGTGATCGCCCGGCTCATGCTCAGATGCGTTCACATCTCCAAGGTATTCAATCTCCTCAGTATTCGCCATAATTGTTTGAACCAAGCCGTCCTTTACGTCAGTATTGAGCACACTGTTGCTGACGGCGAGCATAATTGAAAGCGTAACTGCCATGATAACCAGCAAAAGCGACGAAAACCAAATCACAAGCCTTGTTCTGAGTGAAAATTTTTTCATGCTTCCTCCCGAATTGTATAGCCGCTTCCTCTGACAGTCTGAATCAGCTTTTTGTCAAAGCCCTCATCAATTTTTTTGCGCAGATAGCGGATATACACATCAATGACATTGGTGCCGCCCTCATAATCAAAATTATACAGATGCTCTTCAATCTGTTCACGTGAAAGAACCCTGCCTTTGTTATACATCAGATATTCCAAAAGCGAATACTCTCTTGCAGAAAGTTTGATGCTTTTTTCACCACGTGAAACCTGCTTTGTTGATGTGTTCAAAATTAAATTGTCAACCGCCAAAACATTATCAGTGTTGCCTGTGCTTGTTCTGAGCATAACACGGATTCTTGCTGTCAGCTCGGCAAATGAAAATGGCTTTGTAAGGTAATCATTACCTCCGATGTCAAGTCCCTTTACTCTGTCCGCAACGGCATCCTTTGCTGTCAGAAACAAAACCGGAGCTTTTCCTGAGTTTGCTCTATATCGCCTGACAACTTCAAACCCGTCCATGTGCGGCATCATCACATCCATAATTACTGCGTCATATTCCGCTGTTCGCAGGTGAAGCAATGCATCCTCGCCGTCATAGCAGCAATCGGTTGTGTAGCCCTCGTCTTCTATTTTCATTCTGATTAAATCGTTAAGGTCTTTTTCATCTTCACAAATAAGTATACGCATGAATACGCCTCCTTTATCTGAATGCTGTATTGATAATATCAGCCAAAGATTAAAGCTTTATTAGTAATCATACCATATTATGGAAATTTGCTCAACCCGATAAAATTGCGCTCCAAAAAATTTTTCTATCTTTTTTCCCGTTCTAATTTTTCTTTAATTTTTGCCATGTAACATACAGTCAACACCTGAAACAACAGCGAATTGTTCAGGAGAAAAAAGAAAGTGAGGAAAACACTATGAAAAAAAGAATTTTCGCATTAATACTTACAATCGTAATTGCACTGTCCTGTGTAACAATGGCGTTCGCCGCAACGCCGGTGATCAAAAAGACAAAATATGAAGGCAGCGGAATTGTTGAAGTTGACTTTCAAAAAGCAGTACAGTATAAAAACGCAAAAGTAACAGTTAAGGATTCAAACAAAAAGAGCTATACCGTAACAATCAAAGAAAAAGACAGCGACGACATTAAATTTTATGTTAAAGGCATCAAAAGCTCAAGCAAATATACTTATAACATTTCCGGTGTTCGCTCTGGCAAAAGCGGCAGCTATGTAACCGTTTCAGGCACATTCACAACCCCGTCAGCCAAGCTTGCAGTCAAAAAAGCTGCCTATGACAGCAAAGATAAGGAGCTTGAAATTGATTTCAACTCCAAAGTTCAGTATAAAAACCTCAAAGTTACCGTAAAAGATGCCAACGGCAAAACTTACACAACCAAAGTTGTTGACAAAGACGATGATGAGCTTGATGTATCAATCAAAGGTCTGGCGGCAGGCAAAAAATATACTTATACTATTTCCGGCATCCGTAAAAAAGGCACAACAACTTACGGTTCACTTTCAGGCACATTTTCAACCCCGGCAGCAGCAACTGCCAAACTTGCAGTTAAAAAAGCTGCCTATGACAGCAAAGATAAAGAGCTTGAATTTGATTTCAACTCCAAAGTTCAGTATAAGAATCTCAAAGTTACCGTAAAAGATGCCAACGGCAAAACTTACACAACCAAAGTGGTTGACAAAGACGATGATGAGCTTGATGTATCAATCAAAGGTCTGGCGGCAGGCAAAAAATATACTTATACTATTTCCGGCATCCGTAAAAAAGGCACAACAACTTACGGTTCACTTTCAGGCACATTTTCAACCCCGGCAGCAGCAACTAAGCCGTCAATCAAAAAGGTTGAATATGACAAAAAAGACAAGGAGCTTGAAATTGATTTCAACTCCAAAGTTCAGTATAAGAACCTCAAGGTCACCGTAAAAGACACAAAAGGCAAGGCTTACACAGTTAAAGTTTTGGAAAAAGATAATGACAGCATCGACACACGTGTCACCCTCACAAAGGGCACAAAATATACCGTGACAGTTTCAGGCGTTCGCCTTGCAAACAAAGGCAGCTACATCAGCGTTTCAAAAACCTTCACCGCATAAAACATCTCCTTCCCTTCATATAAAGAAACGGACAAAGCTTATATGGCTTCGTCCGTTTCGATTTTTACTTGTTTAATTTACGGTTTTCTTCCAAGGAATACATCATAGAAAATGTATTTGAAGAGACTGATAACTTCCCTGAAAAATGTTAATGTGATGCTGGCAAAGTTGTTGTCATGCGATACTGAGTTTTGAACCTGAGTGGTTGTTTCGTCCATTGTAATCTCCTCCTTAATGAGTTAATTTAATTATACTTATAAATCTTGTTCAAGTCAACATTATTTTTGAAACATTAAAACTTATATTTCACTTGAACAGGTGCTGTTACCGGACCTAAAAATTCACTGCCGTCTGCGCTTTTCACGCAGGCAACCTTGTAATAACCAAACTTTTTTCTTTTTGCGCCAACATCGGTGACATTCAGCGAAAATTCTTCTTTGGTGCGTGAAACTTCAAGGTAATCACCGTTCTCCTCATCGCTGTGAAGCAGCACATAGCCATCTGCACCGGTTGTGAGCCTGATGCTGAACTCAACCTTTCTGCCGTGCCTGCATTTAACAGACATAATTTTGGGACAGTCAAGGCAAATGAGTGCAAGCTCCTCGCTTGCAAGGCCATAACGTGTGTTGGTTTCGCTTTCATCTTTCAAATAGCCCTGAACACTGTAATAATAAAGCTGACCTGCAACTGCACTTGTGTCGGTATATTCAGTCACGTTGCTTTCGACCCTTGCAATTTCAATCGGTTTATCCATGAAGCTATAGCGCCTGAGAACAACATAGCCGTTAACCTTATCCTCACCGTGGGACCATTTAAAGCAGATGCTTTTGTTCTTCGCTTCACAAATCGCTTCCGATTTCGGCGGCTTTATAACAGACACTTCGGCCTTGACCGGGTCGCTGTGCTTTTGAATTGCTTTTTCGCCCTCAGGACCTTTTTTCCATGCGCTGATTTTATACCAAAAAGTGCCCTCACAGCCAATTGTTTCATCAAGAAACTGAGTGAATTTTTTCTTCACCGTTCCAACTTTTTCATAGCCACTGTCTTTCTCTTTGCTGCGCCTGACAATGTATTTGTCTGCGCCGACAGACATATCCCATTTAATCATAACGGTGCCGTTGCCGAGCACATCAAGCGACACGATGTCAGGCTTGTTTTTGATTGCCGAAACTTTTTCGGGCATCATCATTTCCTCCTTATGCCTTGTAACATTCAAAAAATTAACGCTGCAAGGTATTAATCGCTGATAAGCTTTGCGCTTTCTTTGTCAACATAAATTGTGCAGTCAGGGTGATTTTGAAGCACACTTGCAGGGCACTGCGGCGTAACTTCGCCTTTGACCATCTTAAAAATGGCCTCAGCCTTTGATTCACCTGTTGCAATGAGTAAAATTTTCTTTGCTTTCATAATGTCGCCGATACCCATTGTCAGAGCATATCCGGGCATATCATCATTTTCAAAATATTGACGGTTTGCTTCAATTGTGCTTTCGGTGAGCTTGACCTTGAACGGACCGTCTGTGAACTCATCGGCAGGCTCATTGAAGCCGATGTGACCGTTTCTGCCAACGCCGAGCAGTTGAATGTCAATGCCGCCTGCACTGCTGATTTTTTCACGGTAAGCAGCACATTCTTTTTCGATGTCATCACTTTCGCCTGAAAGGAAATTGACTTTGCCAAAATCAACATCGGTTTTGCCGAAAAGGTTATCTTTCATGAAGTAGTAATAGCTGTTAACGTTTTCGTGAGGTAAACCGCAATATTCATCAAGGTTGAAAGTGGTAATATCCTTGAGGCTGACCTCACCGCTTTCATAGCTTTCGATTATGCGCTTATATGTTTCCACAGGAGATGCACCTGTTGCAAAACCGAGAACACTGTTCGGCTTATTTTTCACCTGCTCAATAATTATTGACGAAACTGCTTTGGAAATTTCATAAGCATTATCCATTAAAACAACTTTCATTTTATCCCATCCTGTCATTTTCACTGAATTTTACTATAGTGCTTTTATAATACCATAGATTTGAAATTTTTACAAATAAATTTTTTATACTTTATATTTTTTGCATACGGTGCTATAATATAGCAGTTATTTCGCTGAATTCGGCTGATTCTGATTTAATTATGCGGGAAAAATTTTTCCTTTGAGAACACGCTCACCCGCATAGTATGTAAAAG
>JAMPAE010000036.1 GCA_023667385.1 Ruminococcus sp. | reverse complement strand
CAGTACCCACTTGTATTAATAGTATGATCACATCTCAGCATTTTGTCAAGAGCAAGGTGCTGAGATTTTTGCATGGATTGACTTTGTGAATGGGGTATCTGCTCTAAGTTTAGTTATTATAAAGCTTGCTGTATATTCCTCCAAGCTCAAGCAGTTGCTCATGTGTGCCTTGCTCCTCAATTCCGTTTTCCGTCAGAACAAGAATGCGGTCGGCATTTTTGATTGTTGAAAGTCGGTGAGCAATCGTGAACGTTGTTCTGCCTTTTGCAAGCTCGGCAAGTGATTTTTTAATCAGTTGTTCGCTCTTGTTGTCAAGGGCGCTTGTTGCTTCATCAAGAACAAGAATTGGCGGATTTTTCAAAAATACCCTTGCAATGCTTATGCGTTGCTTTTGTCCGCCGGAAAGCATCGTTCCCCTTTCACCAATGAAAGTGTCATATCCGTTTGGCAGGTTCATGATAAATTCATGTGCACCTGCCTTCTTTGCCGCTTCGATAACCTCGTCTTTGCTTGCGTTGGGTTTTCCGTAAAGTATATTTTCAATGACCGTGCCTGAGAACATATAAACATCCTGCTCAACCATGCCAATGGCATTCCTGAGCGAGGCAAGCTTAATTGATGCAATGTCATTTCCGTCAAGGAGAATTTGCCCTGCGTTTGGAGCATAAAAAGCTGAAAGCAGGCTGCACATGGTTGTTTTGCCGCTGCCGGATGGCCCGACAATGGCAATGTTTTCGCCCTTTGCAACTTTCAAATTAATGTGTTCAAGCACGTCGTTCTTTCCGTCGTCATAGCTGAAAGTAACGTTGCGAAACTCAATTTCGCCGCTTACGTTGCTGATGGTATTGCTTTTGCTATAGCCGGCTTCAGGTTTGATTTCCATCACTTGAGCAAAGCGCTCAATTCCCGTTGTGCCCTTTTCAAATTGTTCAGTAAACTCAACAATACGCTTGACAGCAGCAATCAGCATTGCAACGTAAAGCAGATAAGCAGCATAATCTGCCGTGCTGATTTTGCCCTTAACAATAAACAGACCGCCCATTAAAATCAGAATAATATACATCATTCCGTCAAAGAAGCGAACAACACTGTTGAGCCTTGCCATATATTTATATGATGCCTGTTGAACAGTGCTGAGAGCATTGCTTTCCTCGTTGAATTTTTCACATTCGCTTTTCTCTCTGGTGAAAGATTTTATCACACGAATACCGAGCAAAGCAGTTTCAGTTTGTGCATTGACTTCACCTGCACGTTCACGCCTTTTTTTGAAAGTTTTGTGCATTTTCTTTCTGAAATACATCGTGCCGAAGAACATCAGCGGAAGCATTGCAAAAGATGTGATTGTCAGCGGAAGATTGATTGAACCAAGGATTGCAAAACTGACAATGATTTTGATTGCAGCAATGAAAAATTCCTCAGGACAGTGGTGCGCAAATTCCGAAACATCAAACATATCGTTCGTGATTCTTGACATCAACTGACCAACCTTGGTCGAATCGTAATAGCTCATCGGAACACGAAGAAGGTGAGCGAACATTGCCTCACGCATATCTTTTTCAATTTTAACGCCCATCGAATGACCAACGTAAATCATGTAATATCCTGCCATCATGTCGACCGCCTTGAGCGCAGCATAAATCACAGCCATTTCGATGATTACCTGAACGGTGAGGTTGGATATGTCGTTGGTTGCGATTTTTGTGATCTCTCTGACAAGCACAGGCAGAACCAGCTCGCAAAGTGTTGTCAGCGCCGCACAAAATAAATCCAGCACAACAACTTTTTTGTGTTTTCCAAAATACGGCATGAACCATTTTTTAATCATGCCTTCTTTTTTCTTCATCGTTGTCACTTCCTTTTCTATATTATAGTATTATATAATTTAGCGACGGTGAAGTCAATTACGTTTTTTGACGGGATGCGGGTTAATTTCTGCCTTACGAAAGAATGTGCCCGCACAGTGAAAATGCATAATGATTTAACTCACTAAAATTTCATGCAGCATTTTTTGTATATACAAAGTTCAATGAATAATGAATAATTATCAACGGGTATGTGGAAAAAGGTGTTAGTAAAGTTGAAAACTTTACCTTTTTCAACGTTTAAAAAGCTGAATACGAATTATCATGTTGAAAACCAATGAGTTTTTAACGTTTTTAACGTACTTTTCCACATAGTAAGTTTTTTTCTTTACACATAATTTTGATTAGTAAAGTTTTAAACTTTACGGATTATTTTGATTATACGGAATCATTTTGAACTTCACGGATGAAGAATTTTACTTAAAAATGCATAACTTTTTCACGCAGTAAATCGCTGATAGACACATATTTATAATGAAAAAAGCTCCCGATGGGCTCGGGAGCTTGCTGCTTTTGAATGAATTTTTGCGGTTAGTTTCGCTTTCTCAGCAGTGAGAAAACTCCGATTTCATAAACCGAAATTGCGGCTGCGCTGAGCTTGATGATTGCAAATGGGAAGTCATTCGTAACTTGAATCCATGCAGGGGGTTCGCCGGCTGTTAAAACCTGAATCACCGTTGTGATGATGATGTAAACGGCGGCAGCAATCAAAATGAGCAACATCACGCCGAAAACAACAGCAGGAGTTTTGCCGAATTTCAGCCTGCTTTTTTGATTGCGAATCAGCTTCATAAGGATGAAAACGAGCAGGTAATTTATTGATATAAGTGCCATCACCTGAACAATTGCAAGCAAAATTTCGCTGCGGATTTGTGCACATTCTGCTGCAATCTGCTTGCACGTGTTGTTGAAAGCAAGGGTATCGAACGAAAGATAAATGTCAAAATCAGCGGCATAATTTGCAGCTTGTTCACTTGCATAATCATCAAAAAATTCCATCGTTCCAAACTTGTTACCTCCGCTCAAAATGACGGAAAATTCCTTTGATCGGAAGCTTTGCAACGGTGTTTCGTTTGTGCTTACATTTGAAATGACAGCTCCGCTTGCTTTGTTGACAACGGCAAAATGTACCCCGTCAAGTGCTTTAATATAGTCAGAAAGCTCACAATAAGTACTGTTGGTTCGCTTGCAGTTTTCAATCAAATCAGCACATTGAGTATTGTAATAAGCATCAATTTTTTCGTTGTTAATTTTCACGTCATAGTGTTTATTATTAACTAAAGTTGAGCCGTTAGGATTTTCTGTCAGGTCAACAAAGCCGTTTTTGATGTAGGCATCTTCAATGATACTGTTTTCAATCTGATAAGGGAGCACTTCCTTTATAAGTTCAATCTGCTTTTTCGTGCGTTGAACCTCCTGGTCGATATTGTACAAAACAGCAAAGCCAAATTTCGTGTTTTCGTCCGTCTGATAGTCGAGTGCATAGCTGAGAACGCTGTTGATTGTTTTTGCAATCTCGCTTTTCAAAACCTTGTTGGTTTCATAATCAAGTTCATCGGCGCCGTTGATTATTGTCATCACATAGTCCGGCTTGTCAAGATAAAGCTGAAGAACCGTCAAGGCACTTTTTGCAGCATTCCATGTCAGAATGAAGCAGATGACAACCGTCACCATCTTTATAATAAACAGCCTTGCTCCGCTTTTAAAGTTGTTTTTTCGCTCCTGATTCATTGAAACATCACCTTGCTTTTAAAGGTTTTCACAAAGCAGTGCAAGCTGTTCCATGGTCATTTGCTCTGCACGCACGCTTGGGGCAAGTCCTGATTTTTCAATCGCTTCGGCAACCTGCGCTTTTGGCAGACCCATGCCTGAGCTGATTGAATTGAGCGCGGTTTTTCGCCTCATTGAAAACGCCGCCTTAACCATACGGAAAAATTTCTTTTCATCGCTGACGGAAATGTCAGGTTCTTTCTTGATTTCCAATTTTATGACGGCGCTGTCAACATTTGGCATCGGCATGAAGGAACCTCTTGAAACATCAAACAGTTTTTCTGCATTGGCAAAGTAGTTCACGCTGACGGTGATTGCACCTGCATTCCTTGTGCCCGCCTGAGCGCAAAGCCTGTCTGCAACTTCTTTTTGAATCATGACGGTTACTGCGTCAATCGGCAGCTTGCTTTCAAGCAGAAGCATGATGACGGGCGAGGTGATATAATAGGGGAGGTTTGCGCAAACCACAACACGCATTCCCGGAAATTTTTCTTCAATCAGCTTGTGCAAATCAATTTTTAAAATGTCGGCATTAACAACCTCAACATTGTCAAATTCTGCAAGCGTTTCATTAAGTACCGGCAGCAGCCTTGTGTCAAGCTCAATTGAAACCACCTTTTTTGCTCGCATTGCAAGCTCCTTTGTCAAAACGCCGATTCCTGCACCGATCTCGATTACGCCTGTGTTCTTGTCAGCGCCGCACATTTCTGCCATTTTCGGGCAGACTGACGGGTTGACCAAAAAGTTTTGACCCAGCGCCTTTGAAAACGTGAAGCCGTGCCGTGAAAGCACATCTTTGATTACTGAAATATCTGATAAGTTTGCCATTTAAATTTATGCTCCTTTATTTTATCTTAAAAGCCTTTGTTTTTGGTATTGTGCGGGCAACAGCTTCGACATATAAAGTATCACCCCGCATCATAGCCGTGCGCAAGCACTTTTCCGAATACCAAGCAAAACAGAAAAAGTTTAAGAACCAATTCAAAACGCTTGCATTTTGCTGAAGATACGTCTATAATGTTATAAGTATATTATAGTTGAGGTGAATGATTATGTCAATTCTTGTTACTGGCGGAGCCGGCTACATCGGTTCGCACACCTGCATTGAGCTGATGAAAGCAGGATATGATGTTGTTGTGGTTGATAATTTCTATAACAGCAAAAGAGAATCTCTTCGCAGAATTGCCGAGCTTTCAGGCAAAGAATTTGCGTTTTATCAGTGCGACATCAGGGATGAAGAAGGACTTAACAAAATTTTTAAGCAGGAAAAAATTGAAGCAGTAATTCATTTTGCAGGTCTTAAAGCTGTTGGTGAATCATGTGTAAAGCCGCTTGAATATTACGATAACAACATTAACGGAACACTTGTGCTGTGCCGTGTTATGAGAGAGAACGGCTGTAAAAAAATCGTTTTCAGCTCATCCGCAACTGTTTACGGCATGAACAATGTTTCGCCGCTTAAAGAAAATATGCCGACAGGCGGCACAACCAATCCATATGGCACAACAAAGTTTATGATTGAAATCATCCTTGCCGATCTTTTCAAGGCAGATAATGAATGGTCAATCAGTCTTTTGAGATATTTCAACCCGATCGGTGCCCATGAAAGCGGCAGAATCGGTGAAGATCCGAATGGTATCCCGAATAACCTTATGCCTTACATCACTCAGGTTGCAATCGGCAAGCGTGAATGCCTGAGCGTTTTCGGCAACGATTACGATACTCCCGACGGAACAGGTGTCAGAGATTATATTCACGTTGTTGACCTCGCTCTCGGTCATGTTAAGGCACTTTCAAAGGTACTCGGACAGTCAGGCCTTGATGTTTACAATCTCGGCACCGGCGTTGGCTACAGCGTTCTGGATGTTGTTCACGCTTTTGAAAAGGCAAGCGGAAAAACCATCAACTATAAAATTGCACCTCGTCGTCCGGGAGACATTGCAACCTGCTATTCAGACCCGACCAAGGCTTTCAATGAGCTTGGCTGGAAAGCTGAAAGAGGGCTGGAGCAGATGTGTGCAGATTCATGGAGATGGCAGAGTCAAAATCCGAATGGTTACCCCGATGACAAATAATACATAAAGCATGATTAAAACGACCGTTGAACTCAAGCTCAACGGTCGCTGCTTTTTTTATTTATCAATTGTTTTAAGCTCTTTTTCCGAATGCATACGAGCTTTGAAGTGCTTAATCGTCATTGCAAACGGAATTGCTGAAAGCAGGATGATTGCTGCACCAACATAGAAAATGTTTCCGTTCGGGATGTAATTCATCTGCCCGCTGACTGTGTCAATGAAAGTTTCACCGCCTGTTTTAATAACAGCTTCGCCGATAAGTGAGCCGCCGATCATTGGTATCAGCACGAAGAATAAAATCCAAATTCCCTCAAATTGACCTTTGCTGTCTTTTGGATAAAGCTGTTTTGTCCAGACTTTGGTTGTTTGCAAAATTGCAACATAGCCAACACCAACAAGGAAAATACCCAGCCAAACTCTGAAATTAAAGATGCTTGATGTGTCAACGTTTTCCGCTTTAACCGGTGCAACAACAAGCAAGCCGATCACGTTGATTATGATTGCTGCAAATGAAATGATGATGTTTTTATTTTTGTTGATGAGAATGGAAAGCGGTATTGCTGTCAGCATTGCAAGCATCAGCGGAACAGCCTCAATGATGCCCATTTTGTCAGCGGTATAGCCGAGGTAATAAATGATGTAGTTGCCCATATAGGCAAAATAAACGTTGAAGCCAATGAAGAAAACTGCAATTGCAACGTTTACCCAAACAAGCTCTTTGAGCTGAATGAACTTTTTGAAATTGAATACGCTGAAAAACTGCTGTGCAAATGTGCCTCTGACAGATGGTTCAACATCATCAGCCTTGCTCATGGTGAGGATGGAAATGATACCAAAGCCAATGACGAAAACGCCCATAACAACAAACAGCCTCATGTAATTATCATTCTGACCAACCAGCAGACCGCCAACAACTGTTCCGAGTATTGTTCCCAAAACAGGTTGAGTTGCAAGTGCTGCACCGATTTGCCCACGGTTTTTTTCGGTCATAATGTCATTTGTCCATGTGTTGAAGCCTGCATCGTTTCCCATTGAGCCAAAAAAGCTCATGATTGTGTCGGCAAGAACAACGGTAATTGCGGCAAGCAGATAAAAATCCTTGCTGATAAATTCAGTCATGCCGAACGCAATTGTAAAAATTCCCCAAAGTATGTAACCGGCAGAAATGAAAATGCGCCGTTTGCCGGTTCTGTCTGCCCATGTGCCAAAGAAAAATGTTGCAAACGTTGTTGCCAAAGCACTGCAAATGAGCATACCTGTGATGATTGACGGATTCTTGCCGATTTTTGCATAAACAAAGGTGTTGAACCATTGATTTTCAATGTGCCAGCAAATTTGCCCTGCAAGACCAAGTCCCCAAACAAGCAGCCACATTCTGAAGCCTGAGGTTTTCCTGCTTTGAAGTTGTGTTTTCATAAGATATTTCCCCTTCGTATTTTATATAAAGTAACCTGCATAATAAGCTTATGCAAAATTGCTTTCGTAATATCTCCTTATCAGATGATAACACAATTCATCAGCATAATCAATGAGATTTTGTGAAATTTACACAAAAAATATAACAGACACTGCAAAAGTAGTGTCTGTTAATGTGATGCCTTTACATATTGATAACTTTTGACAGGAAGTCAATTGCTCTGTCACTTTTCGGGTGGTCGAAAAATTCATTAGGCTCTGCTTCTTCAATGAATCTGCCCTCGTCCATGAACACAACCCTTGTGCCAACCTCTCTTGCAAATCCCATTTCGTGGGTAACAACAACCATTGTCATGCCTTGGTTTGCAAGTTCTTTCATTAAGTCAAGCACTTCGCCGACCATTTCAGGATCAAGTGCGCTTGTCGGCTCATCAAAGAGAATAACTTCCGGATTCATTGCCAATGAACGTACAATTGCAACTCTCTGTTTTTGACCGCCCGAAAGGCTTGACGGATATGCATCCGCTTTATCTTCCAGCCCGATTCTTTTCAAAAGCTCAAGTGCGTTCTTGCGAGCATCATCAACAATCTGCCTTTTATTGGTGGTCAGTGGCTGAACTTCGCCCTTTTTAAGGTGCAACTTTTTCAGAAGATTATCTTTCTGCTGCTTTTTGAGTGCCTTTTTGCCAACATAAACCGGAGCCAACATAATGTTTTCGATTACTGTTTTATTATTGAAAAGGTTGAAGTGCTGGAACACCATTCCCATTTTTTGGCGGTGAATGTTAATGTCAACCTTTTTGTCGGCAATGTCAACACCATCAAAGATAATGCTGCCGCTTGTTGGGTCTTCCATGCAGTTAAGGCAACGCAAAAATGTGCTTTTGCCGGAGCCTGACGGTCCAATAACAACAACTTTTTCGCCTTTATAAATTGTTGTGCTGACTGATTTCAAAACCTCATTGTTGCCAAAAGCCTTGCAAAGATCAACAACCTGAATTAGTTTTTCTCTGTTATCGGTCACCTCTTCTCAGCCTCCTTTCCATGAGTTTAATGCCAAGCGTGATGATGCAAACAATCACGATATAAATGAGTGCCATAACAAGATAAGGCACCATAAATTCATAACTGTTTGTGCCGATACTGTTAAATGCAACATAAAGATCCATTGCACCGACAAAAGAAACAACAGATGTTTCTTTAACAAGTGCAATAAATTCGTTTCCGAGGGTGGGGAGTATGTTCTTTACTGCCTGAGGAATGACAATTTTGAGCATTGATGTTGCATAGCTTAAACCAACCGCACGGGCTCCCTCCATCTGTCCTTTGTCAACAGAAAGAATGCCGCTTCGCATGATTTCTGATATATATGCGCCGCTGTTTAAGCCAAAAACGCAAATTGCAACAGGAACAGATTTCATGTGTATACCTATAAGCGGCAACATAACATAATAGAACACAAGCAGTTGAACAACCATTGGCGTTCCCCTGAAAAGTGCAACATAAAAACTGCATATTCCATCTAAAATACGGGGAAGCAACTTATATTTCGGCAACACACGAACAACGGCAATCAATGTACCGATAACGATGCCGATAACAAGACCTATGATTGCAATTTCAAGTGTGTTTTTCAATCCTGCAAGAACTTCCTTATATCCGCCTTTATCAATAAAAAAGCGGAGGAAAGTATCAATTTTTACATCAAAGTTTCCCATTGAGTTTTAACCTCTTTTTAAATAAGCAATACCCCACGTATGTGCGAGGTATTGCTTAAGCTTCTGTCTTTATTAATGATTAAGCAACATTTGCATTGATTGCTTTAACAATGTTTTTTGCAGGAGCAGCGTCAATAACAACATATTTGATGTTGCCGTTAACAAGATCCTGAACTGCAAGAGAACCGTTTCTGTAGCCCTTTCCTGTGACCTTGAGGTCGTTTGATGAATAGTCCCCCTTGTTTGTAACATATTGTTCACCAGTTGTACCGTTCTGATAGCCGATGTTTGTGTTTTCATCCATTCCCTTGAGGAGAGCAAGAACTTCATCGGCGGTTTTGCACTCATCAAATGTTGTGTCATCTGTTTTAACAACAATTTGCTGTGATGCTTTGTAATATGTTGTTGAGAACTCAACGTGTTCTTTTCTGTCTTCCTGAACGGTGAGACCTGCCATTGCGATGTCACACTTATGCTGACCGACTGCAAGGCAAACAGCGTTGAAGTCCATGTGCTTGATTACAAGTTCTTTGCCAAGCTCTTTTGCAAGCAAATCAGCAATTTCCATGTCGATGCCGCAGAACTTGTCACCGACTTTGTATTCAAACGGTTCAAATTCAGCGTTTGTTGCAACAACAAGCTGATCTTTTGATGAATCTTCTTCAGCAGATGTGATTTCAGCCGGAGTACCATCACCGAAGTACTTGTCGCAAATGCTGTCAAATGTGCCGTCATTCATGATCTTTTCAATGAATGCATTTGTTTTTTCAAGAAGTTCAGGCTGAGCCTTGTCAACACCGAATGCATATTCTTCGTCTGTTAAATCAATGTCAATAACCTTAACTACGTCTTTCTTTTCTGCGTCTGTGTTTCCGCCGCAAGCAACAAGTGCGAACACCATGAGTGCAGCAAGAAGTAATGCTAATACTTTTTTCATTGTTAAATTCCTCCAAAATTATTATATTGTCATTCTAACACCGCAAAGCGGATTTTGTCAACTGTTTACTTATAAAATATGTATAATTATGCGCTGTGCGTTCATTTTGCTGCAACCGTGGTGTAGAAATACTTTTCAAGAAAAGCGTCAACCACTGCCCAATATTCCTCGTGAAGCCAGTGTGATGAAACTGCGTGCTCTGCTCCGTGGAACACATATTTCTCTTTCGGTGCAGCGCAGGCGTTGTATACTTTATCAAGATTTTCAAAAAGAACGAAATCGTCTTTGTCACCGTGCATGAAAAGGGTGGGAGTTTTTGATTTTTCAAGCTGTTTGAGTGTTGATGCCTTGCCGAAGAAGAAGCCGTTGATGATTTTGTTGACAAAGCTTGCAGGCGGCATAACAAGTTTTGGCGGCAAATGGTATTTTCTGATGCACTGATCGGTGAAAATGTCTTTCACTCCCGTGAAGCCGCAATCTTCAATTGCAAGCACAACATTTTCGGGAAGTTCTTCGCCTGTTGTCATCATTGTTGTTGCGCCGCCCATTGAAACGCCGTGAATGATGATTTTTGCTTTTGGGTTTTCCTGCACAATACTGTTGACCCAATCAACAATGTCGAGCCTATCGAGCCAGCCCATGCTGACAAATTTGCTTTCGCTGTCGCCGTGACCTCTCAGGTCCGGAAGGAGCACGTTGAAGCCTCTGCGGTAAAATTCCATTGCATAGCTTGACATTTCACGCTTAACGTTTGTCCAGCCGTGAATGCAAACGACCCATGTGTTGCTGTTTGACGGGTTGCGAAATTCCATTGCGTGCAAGGTTTTGCCCTTTCTGCTTGGAATGGTAACCTTTTGCTTATAGGTTTCATCATACCATCTATAGCCGTTGATGAGGTTTTTGTTGTCTTTATTCTTTTCAAAAAGGCTGTTTTTTGCAGGAACGGTTTCATCCTTGCGCCT
>JAMPAE010000035.1 GCA_023667385.1 Ruminococcus sp. | reverse complement strand
TTCAAAGGAATTTGACATTGTTTCTTTCACGGATAAACAAGCCGAAGCGTGGGTGCTCTCATGCCACGATGACGGCGAAAACATCATTCACGGAGGTACTTTTGACGGCAGAACGCTCAAGAGCGTGCTTGAAAACGAGGGCAAGTCATATCTTGGCACAAACTGCGATAAGTTTGACTTTTTCCCGATACTCATCAAGCTGATTGATGCAAAGGATGACCTCTCAGTTCAGGTGCATCCAAGCGATGAATACGCACTCGAGCACGAAAATCAATATGGCAAAACCGAGGCGTGGTACATCATTGACTGCGACGAGGGTGCTGAAATCATTTATGGTCTGAGCCGTGACATGACAAAGCAGGAGCTGCGAGACAGCATTGAAAGCGGCACCTTGCTTGACAACGTAAACCGTGTTAAGGTGAAAAAAGGTGATTTATTCTTCATTGAATCGGGCACAATTCATGCCATCTGCAAGGGTATTCTTCTTGCAGAAGTTCAGCAAAATTCAAACGTAACCTACCGTGTCTATGACTATGGCAGGCTGCAAAACGGCAAGCCACGTGAGCTGCATATTGACAAAGCAGTTGATGTCATTAACCTCAAGGCAATGCCGTGCAGCGGAAAGCCCGACGACGAAACAATCACACATGACGGCTTCAAAAGCACACTGCTGACAAAATGCAATCTGTTCACCGTGACACGACTTGACATTGAGGAAAAAGCAACCGTCATCGCCGATGAAACCTCGTTCGTTTCACTTGTTGCACTTGACGGCAACGGCGTAATCAACTACGGCGACAACTGCATCACACTTTATAAAGGCGAAAGCGTGTTCATTCCGGCAGGCTTCGGCAGCATTGAAATTCTTGGTGCACTGACCGTGCTTAAAACAAGGGTATGAGCCTGATTTGTGACATTTGCTGTTTTATCTGCGGTCTTTTTAGCTAAAATATGCATGGACATTAGTGCAATAATATTATAAAATTAATTAGTTAGACTATGGAAAGTTTTATTGTGAAAAGGAGAAAAACTATGATGACATTAACAACACGCTGGGCAAAGGAAGCAATGTGTGATGCGCCTTTGCAGGAATACCCCCGCCCACAGATGGTGAGAGATTCGTGGCTCAACCTCAACGGAATGTTTGACTATGCCGTTACTGATGAAACCGCTGAATGGGTTGAAAGCTTCGATGGCGAAATCCGTGTTCCGTTTGCAATTGAAAGCTGCCTTTCAGGCGTATGCAAAAAAATCACCGCTAAAGACAGACTGTGGTACAGAAAAAAATTCACCTTGCCTGAAGCATTTGCCGGCAAAAAGACACTTCTCCACTTTGGCGCCGTTGACTGGGAATGCAAAGTATACATAAACCACAAATTCATTGGTGGTCACACAGGCGGCTACTGTCCATTCACCTTTGACATCACCGATGCACTCGCAAATGGCGAAAATGAGCTTGTTGTTTGGGTATATGACCCAACTGATGAGGGATGGCAGAACAGAGGCAAACAAGCCAGCGAATCTCATGGCTTTTGGTATACTGCAACCTCAGGTATTTGGCAAACAGTGTGGCTTGAAGCCGTGAACGAAAATCATATTGATTCATATAAGATTACCCCTGACATTGACGCAGGAGAACTCAACATCAAAACCGAAGTTGAGGGCACAGGCACACTTAAAATCAAAGTGCTTGACGGTGACAATGTTATTGCAGAAAAAAACATCACCGCTGACGACAAAATCAGCATTCCAAATGCAAAGCTTTGGTCACCTGAAACGCCGTTCCTTTATGACTTTGTGCTTGAACTTTCAAACAACGATGAAGTTGTTGACAGCGTAAAGGGATATTTTGCAATGAGAAAGTTCAGCATCGGTGAACATGACGGCTATGCAAGGCTGTTTCTCAATAACCAGCCGTATTTCCAAAAAGGGTTGCTTGATCAGGGATACTGGAGTGACGGCGGACTCACCGCTCCAACTGACGAGGCAATGATTTATGACATTGAAACAATGAAAAGGCTCGGCTTCAATATGCTCAGAAAGCACATCAAGGTTGAACCAGACCGTTGGTATTATCACTGCGACAAAATCGGCATGATCGTTTGGCAGGACATGGTAAGCGGCGGTAAAGCGCTCAACGTTTTCCATGCAGGCGTGCTTCCGAACGTGCAGAATGTTTTCTCCCCCATCGTTCGTCTGAGCAAAAAGGATAATGCATATAAAACCTTTAATCGAGACAAAATTGAATGGAGAACTCAGTTTGAAGATGAGCTTTTCGAGATGATGGATGCACTTTATAATCACCCGTCAATCGGATGCTGGGTTCCGTTTAATGAAGGCTGGGGTCAGTTTGATGCAAAGCGCATCGGCGATGCTGTTAAAGCCAAAGATCCAAGCCGTATTGTTGACCACGCAAGCGGCTGGTATGACCAAAAGGGCTGTGATTTGAGAAGTATCCACAGATATATTCTTCCTGTCACCGCTCCGAAATATGACGGCAGACCGTTCGTTCTCAGTGAATACGGCGGCTATAGCCAGATCATTGACGACCACGTTTGGAACAAGAGCAAAAGCTTCGGCTATCAGATGTATAAGAGCAAGGAAAGCATGACCAAAGCATATCGCAAGCTCCACGAAAATCAGGTCATTCCCGCAATGAAAAAGGGACTTTCCGCAACGGTATACACCCAGGTTTCCGACGTTGAATTTGAAGTCAACGGTATGCTCACATACGACCGTGAGATGATTAAGCTTGAGGAAGAAACTGTCATTGAAATCAACAAGAAACTTACCTTTTGATGATATGCGCTTAGACTGTGTTTAAGCAGGGCTGACACTGCCAAATTAAATTAATAACATAAAAAAATCAGCAGTTCAATTTGAGCCGCTGATTTTTTGCTGTATTTATAATTGATATTCTTTCCGGATTAGGAATTTTATGAAATCCGTTTAAAATATGACAAAAAAATTAATAAACAGTTAACAATTATTGCAGGATTTTGTTATATAATGTTGACAATAGATTCTATCTATCAGCAAAAAAATAAAAATGATTGGAGTAATATATGATGAAGAAAACTGTTTTACTTACCGGATCATCAGGAAACATGGGTTTTGCAGGTTTCAAAGAGCTTTATCAAAGACGTGATATGTACAATATCGTTCTTTTGAACCGTGACAGCAAAAAGAACAGAGAAAAGTTTGCGCCTTATATGAATGATCCAAGCATCAAGTTTGTGTGGGGTGACCTTACCGTTTATGAAGATGTTCTCAACAGCGTTAACGGTGTTGATTATGTTCTTCACGTTGGCGGACTTGTTTCCCCTGCTGCTGACTACTTCCCGAAAAAGACACTTTTCACAAACGTAACAGCAATGGAAAACATCATCAAGGCTGTTAAAGCTCAGCCCGACCCTGACGCTGTTAAGGTTGTTTATATCGGCACAGTTGCTCAGACCGGCGACAGAAATGCACCTGTTCATTGGGGCAGAACCGGCGACCCGATTCAAATCAGCGTTTATGACCACTATGCAATCAGCAAAACCATGGCTGAAAGGCTTCTTGCAGATTCAGGTCTTAAATATTGGGTATCACTCAGACAGACAGGTATCCTTTATGCTGACATTCTCAAGAACATGGATCCAATCATGTTCCACGTACCCATCAATGGTATGCTCGAATGGGCAACAGTTGAAGACAGCGGACGTCTTTGCGCAAAGGTTTGCAATGAATCTGTTCCGGAAGAATTTTGGCGTAGATTCTATAACATCAGCAGCGGCCCTGAATATCGCCTTACAAACTATGAATTCGAGGAGCTTCTCCTTAACTCAATCGGCATGAAGGGTAAGGATGTTGTTAAGAAGATCTTTGAACCGAACTGGTTCATCACTCAGAACTTCCATGGTCAGTGGTACACCGACGCTCAGGATCTTGAAGATTATCTCCACTTCAGAGCTAACATTCCCGTTAAGGAATACTTCAAGCACCTTTCAAGCCAGGTACCGTTCTTCTTTAAGCTTTCAGGTCTTGCACCGCTTTCACTTGTTAAGAAGTTCATGATGAAGCCGATTGCATATTCAGCAATGTTCGGTACTCAGACTTGGATTGAAAACGGCATGAAAGAAAGAATCACTGCTTTCTATGGTTCAAAAGAAAACTACAAATCAATCGGCGGTTGGGATGAATTTGAAGTTGTTGTTCCCGATAAATATGAAATGAGCTATCTCGATCACGGTTATGACGAAAGCAAACCGTTCAACAAGCTCACAATAGCCGATATGCAGAAAGCTGCTGAATTCAGAGGCGGTGAATGCCTTTCAAAGAAGCTTGGCAAGGATATGTACACTCCTATCAAGTGGAAATGCTCATGCGGACATGAATTTGAAATGTCACCGAACCTTGTTCTCAAGGGTGGTCACTGGTGCCCGGAATGCCTTCCGATGCCGTGGAAATATGACGAAATTGCAAGAACAAATCCGTTCTTCGCTCAAGTTTGGTATGCTCACCATGACCCGTCAGAAAACAACGTTTACACCGACGACATTTACTTCGGCTACAGCGAATAAGAACAACATAAAGTTAAAGCGGTTGCATTATGCAGCCGCTTTGCTGTTATATAACAGTGAGAATCCACCTATCATCCACACAAAAAGCCGGATACAAATGTACCCGGCTGATTTTCTTTTTTTGGCGGAATGAAGCTGAAATTTTGTGCATACTTTTCCGCAACCAATATTGACATTATTCGCCGACTGTTACTCTCCAGCCGTACGGATCGTCTTTCTTGCCCCACTGAATGCCTGTCAGCTCATCATAAAGCTTTTGGGTAAGCTCACCGATTCCGCCATCACCGATGTTCATTACATCATCAACATAGCGAAGCTTGTTAACCGGTGAAACAACGGCTGCTGTGCCTGTGCCGAAAACTTCCTCAAGTGTGCCGTCTTTTGCAGCAGCAACAAGTTCTTCAACAGAAACTCTTCTTTCTTCAACTTCATAACCCCAATCCTTGCAAACGTGAATGATTGAGTCACGGGTAATACCCGGAAGAATGCTGCCGTTAAGCATCGGAGTGACAACCTTGCCTGCGATTTTAAAGAAGATGTTCATTGAGCCAACTTCTTCAATGTATTTTCTTTCAACGCCGTCAAGCCAAAGAACCTGAGCATAGCCGCTGTCATGTGCTTTAACCTGAGCGATGAGGCTTGCAGCATAGTTACCGCCTGTTTTTGCAAAGCCCATGCCACCCTTAACAGCACGAACATACTCATCCTCAATCCAAATACCAACAGGTTCAAGTCCACTTTCATAATAAGCACCTGACGGTGAGAGGATAATCATAAACAGATAGGTCTTTGACGGAGCAACACCGAGAAATTCATCGGTTGCAATGATGAACGGACGAATGTAAAGTGATGTGCCCGGATCTGTCGGTACCCAATCTCTGTCAACGTCAACAAGAGCTTTAACAGCCTGAACGTAATCGTTAACATCCATCTGCGGAATGCAAAGTCTTTCATTGGTTTTGTTTGTTCTTTTTGCGTTCATGTCCGGACGGAAAAGGTAAACCTTATCGTCATCACCTTTATAAGCCTTGAGACCTTCAAACATCTCCTGACCATAATGGAAAACCATTGCACTCGGTGCAATTGAAATGTCGCCATAGGGAACGATTCTTGCATCGTGCCAGCCCTTACCCTCGGTATAGTTCATGATGAACATATGATCAGTGAAAATGTGACCGAAGCCGAGAGCCTGGCCTTTTGCAGGTTTCTCCTTTGGTGCAGTTGTTTTTGTGATTTTGATTTCCATGTTAAAACACTTCTCTTTCTGTTAATTATGGCTATTGTGTTTAATTTTTTCAAAAAATGCATCGAAACAGTCTAAACTGAATCTTTAAATTATATCATATGCCTGTTGAGATAACTTGTCAAGATTTTACTGAATAAAAATTTCATTTTCTGCTGCAAAAATTCTATTCGCCGATGAATCTCATTGCTGATGCAACCATGCTGATGCCCAGGTTCATGCTGTATCGCTGAAGCAGCTTGTGTGCATCGCCCTCAGAAATCCCACGTTCGGTCATAATTTTCCGTTTTGCACGCTCAATGACCTCTTTATCCTCATCGTTTCTCATGAGCTTTGCAGTGGTTTTTGATGCGAATGTTTGCGCAAATTCTTCAGCAATCGAACGCACTGTTTCAAGAAACTCCATTCGGTTAACAGGCAAAGTGATCGGCGTAATATTGCTGACATAATAAGGGAACGGCTGATTGGAATCCAAAAGCAGAACAGCATCCCAACTTTCGGGAATTTGACGTGCAAGGTAAATTGCGGGAATGTCCTTAAGCGGTCCGCAAACAAGAACTGCGTCATCAACATCATTTTGAAGTGAGAGAACTTCGCTGCCGCTTTTGCAGAAAAGCTGAACGCTGATGTCGCCTTGACCGAGAAGTTTTTCCAGTGTGGCAGAAAATTTTGAGCTTGCTGCCGCAACGATTACTTTTCTCAATCAACTCTCCCCCGTTCTGTGAAGCCTTGGGAAGTCATCCCCCTTAGCCTTGTTGAAAACAACAAAGCACATCGCTTTTCACGATGTGCTTTAGTAGCAAGTTAAGATTAATCGGCAAAGCCTGATTCAACAAGCTTCACAAGTTCCTCTACTGCTGTTTCTTCATCCGGGCCGCCGGCAATAATACGAATATCAGTACCGCCCATGATACCGAGAGAAAGCACACCGAGAAGGCTCTTAGCATTCACTCGTCTCTCCTCTTTTTCAACCCAAATTGATGACTTGAATTCATTAGCCTTCTGAATGAAGAAAGTGGCAGGACGAGCATGAAGACCGACCTGATTCTGAACTTTAACATCTTTTACAAACATATCTATATCTCCCACACAAAAATATATTTAATTTGTTATTGCTTATTATACCACAAAAAGAATCTGCGTCAATGGGTAAATCAGCATTTTGGTTGCAAGCCTAAACATTGGTTAAATTGAAACTTAAAATTTGTGCAGTTTTACTACATTTATTTTCACTTACAAGGCAGTATGCACAACTTAGCTGCCAAAGTTCATTGACATTCGTAGATAATCTCGTTGTTTTTCACAAATAAATCAAAATAAAATGTGTCATTCGTCCTTCAGCGTTTTCAAAAATTCAAGGTCTGTTTTTGAAAGTTCGACACTTTCTATCATATCGGGTCGGCGCAAAAAGGTTCTTTCAAGTGCTTTTTCACGCCTGAACTTTTCAATGTTTGCATGATGCCCTGAAAGCAAAACATCGGGCACTTTTCTGCCTTTCCATTCAAGCGGACGTGTATATTGCGGATATTCCAAAAGTCCGCTGAAATGGCTTTCTTCAGTGAAACATGATTCATCAGAAAGCACGCCGGGAAGCATTCTTGAAACGCTGTCGGCAACAATCAGCGCAGGCAATTCGCCGCCGGTGAGCACGTAATCGCCAACGGAGATTTCCTCGTCAACAATTTCTTCGATAATACGCTCGTCGATGCCCTCATAATGACCGCAAAGCAAAGCGATGTTCTTCATTTGCGAAAGCTCACGCACCTTTTCCTGCGTCAGCGTTTGCCCTTGAGGAGACATATAAATCAAATGCGGTCGCTCGCCGATTTCCTCACAAAGCGATTTGAAGCAATCATAAATCGGCTGAACCTGCATGATCATGCCCATTCCGCCGCCATATGGCGAATCGTCAACACGCCTGTGCTTATCCGCCGTGTAATCTCTGATTTGGCGGCAATGAATTTCCACAAGGTCATTTTTTCTTGCCCTGCCGATGATGCTTTCAGAAAGCACCGTTTCGCACATTTCTGGGAACAGCGTCAGTATATCAATCCTCATCGTTAAAAATTCCTTTCAACGGTCTGATTTTTATAATGCCGGCTTCAACGTCCGTGTCAATAACAACCTGCTTGATTGCCGGAATGAGGTACTCCCTCCCGTTTTCTGCGGTGATGTACCAAACATCGTTTGCACCGGTTTCACTTACGTCTGTCAGCGTGCCGTATTTCACGGTTTCATCATCTGCATCAATGACAGTGCAGTCGATGAGATCCTGAATAAAGAACTTGTCCTTCGGCAGATTGGCGTCCTTGCGGTTCATGAACAAAACCTTGTTGCGAAGCGACTGCGCTTTTTCAACCGTATCTACCCCGTCAAGCATCAAAATCACAATGTTTCCGTGCGGACGGCAAGCCTTGACAGCAATTGATTTTTCGCCCTTACTGTCAAAATAAAGCGTTTTGAACTTTTTCATAAATTCAGGGCTGTCACACCACGGTTGAACTCTGACCTCACCTTTGATGCCGTGCGTGCTGACAATTTTACCGATTTCAAGATAATTCTTTATCATAAGCCAAATCCTAACTATAATATACTAAAAAACAAGGCAGACACATAAGTCTGCCCCCTGATTTTCTATATAATCTCAGCCGTTAAACGGCGGTTCAACAGTCCAGTTATCGTTGACGTCTTCTCCGAAAATATGAGCAAGGAATTTATAAAGATAATTCCACAATCCTGTAAAGAACTTTTCGATTTTATTGAAAATATCTTTCATAGTTGGTTCCTCCTTTGCTATGCTGGTAATATTATACACCATCTGCACGATGATTTCAACAGTTTAATCAAAAATATACACTTTGATTTATTAAACTTTTGTAACAATTACGCTTTAAGCGGCAAAATCTTTTTCAGCTCTTTTTCAGCTTCAGCCTGAATTTTTGCCGAAAGATAAGCCAGTGCCATCACAAGCAAAGCCTGCGAAAGCCTTTCTTTTGAATCAGCGGCAGGACCTTTATAATCGCTGAGAGCGGCTTCAATGACTGTTTTGATTTCATCTTTGTCAAACGACTGCTCTTTATCCGCAAGATAGATAACATAGCAAAGAATGTTAAATAGCTGCTTATCCGAAATGATGTCATCGGAATCATCCTCAACGCTGCCGTTGACATATGCCATGAGGTCGATGATCTGTTCAAGCTGAAGGCATGGCTTGAGCATATTAATAATAATAATTCGTGCAACCTGCCTTTCGGCATAGCGCTTATTTCTCGGATTAGCAACCCAGCCACGCTTAATCCAGTTTTGTATTGTTGAGCCCTGCAAGCCTGTTACCTCGCTTATCTGACCGAGGGTAAGCCCCCTTGTGACAGAAAGCAACGGAGTCAGCACCGCAAACGCCTTTTTTTCAAATCCATCTTCAAATTCAAGCTGTGTTCCGGGAATTTTCTCTAACATAGCAAGCACCCCTTATTTAATAATATCTTCAGTTTTTCCGCCTGTAACCTTAACAAGATCGTTCGGTGAAAGCATGAGCTGAACGCCGAGCGCACCGCCGCTGATAATGATCTCGTCAAAGCGCAATGCCGAAGCGTCAATGACCGTTTTGAAGTTCTTCTTCATGCCGATTGATGTGCAGCCGCCACGAATGTATCCCGTGAGAGCTTTGATGTCCTTGACGTGCACCATTTCAATGTTCTTTTCGCCAACAGCCTTAGCGGCCTTCTTCATGTCGATTTCCTTGTCAACGGGAAGTGCAAAAACATAATGCTCGCCGCTCTTGCCTGTTGTGACAAGCGTTTTGAATGAAATTTCATAAGGCTGTGACAGCTTATCCGCAATGTGTATTCCGTCAATAAACTCATCACATTCATAAAAGTTCACACGGTACGCAATCTTATTTTTATCAAGAATACGCATGGCATTGGTCTTGACCGTTTTATCCTTTGACATTCTATCACCTTAAAAAATTGACTATTTTCGCTGTTTCAAGTATACTATATAGTAGATAGTAACATAAAAAGGATTTTTTTTCAACAAAAAAGGTGAATTTATGAAAACTGAAAATATACTTCTCTGCCCTGTTTGCTCAGGCAGCCTCAGCGACATCAGCGGCAGCCTGAAATGTGAAAACGGCCACTGCTTCGACAAGGCTAAAGACGGCTACGTAAATATGTTGGTTGGTAAGCACAAAAGCGGCGAGCTGATTGGCGACAATAAAGAGATGGCTCGCTCACGACAGAATTTTCTCACAAAGGAATACTTTTCCGTGCTGGCAGATGCTCTCACAGACTGCATCATCTCACTGAAAAAGGAGCATCCCACAATGCTTGACATTTGCTGCGGTGAGGGATATTACAGCAAAAAGGTGCTTGAAAAAGTGGACGGTGAATTGTTCGGGTTTGACATTTCCAAAGAGATGGTACGCCTTGCGGCAAAAAGGAAGCTGAACGCCTCATTTTTTGTTGCCAACCTTGCGCACATTCCGCTTGCGAGCGAAAGCATTGACGTTGCATTTCATCTGTTTGCGCCGTTTCATGAAAGCGAATTTTCACGCATACTCAAGCCTGACGGCGTTTTGATTTCGGTTATACCGGGCGAAAACCACCTTTTTGAGCTGAAGCAAGCAATTTATGAAACACCTTATAAAAATGACGAGAAAGCGCCTGAAACCGCTGATTTGAAGCTCACACGCAAAATCAAGGTCAGCGAAAAAATCACGCTGTGCTCTAACAATGACCTGCAAAGTCTGTTTCAAATGACACCTTATTACTATCGAACAAGCCCTCATGACAAGGCAAAGCTTGACAAGTTTGATACATTTGAAACCACCGTCGAGTTTGTGCTGTGCATTTATAGGAAATGAAACAACCGCTTTATATGAACACTCATCTGCTCATATAAAGCGGTTTTTATCATTATATCAACTTTGTTATAC
>JAMPAE010000034.1 GCA_023667385.1 Ruminococcus sp. | reverse complement strand
GCTTCATATGCTGCCGTCATATACGCTTGGCGATGAGGAGCGCAAAACAGAGGAAAGCAGACTTTTGAAAGAAACCTCTGCACTCACTGAAAGTGAAAAGACTGAGCTTTTGAAGCTTAATGAAAACCTTTCAATTTGGCAGCAGACTCCTGATGCGCCGGAGGCAACAGCAACTCTTCCAACGCTTGAGCTTAGCAGTGTTAACCCGAAGCCCGAATTTGTGAAAACAGATGTAAAAACCGAAAACGGTGTAACCAAGCTTTATCACCCGATTGAAACCCACTCAATCGTATATCTGAATATGTATTTCCCACTGACAAGCTTCAGCTTGCAGGAGCTGACAACTTTGGCACTTTATCCGTCACTGATGGGTGATTTGCCAACCGAAAAGCGCAGCGTGGCAAAGCTTCAGCAAGACATCAAAACCTATATCGGTTCGCTCAACTTCGGCTTTGATGTTTTCAGCAAAGATGGTGAAACCGAAACCTGCACTCCATGCTTCACTGTTCGTGCCGGTATCCTTGAAGAAAACCTTGAGCAAGCCAAGGAACTGCTGATTGATATGCTCACCAAAACGCAGCTTGACAGCCCCGATAAAATTCGTGAAATTGTTATGCAGAGCGATGAAATGGTGCGTCAATCTGCAATTGGCAGCGGTCACTCGCTTGCACTTTCAGTTGTGAAGGCTCACTACACAGCAAAAAATGCGGTTAACGAAGTCTTTGACGGCTACACAGCACTCAAATACATTCACAGCTTTGCGAAAAACTTTGATTCGATGATTGGCGATTTTACTTCACTTGCAAAGAAAATGCAGGCTGAAGCAATCTGCAATTCAGGGCTGATAATCAGTGTGACTGCTTCAAATGAAGTTTCGTTCGATGACATGATTGCGCAGCTCCCGTCCGGAACGCAGGCAGAAAAAAGCGCAAAATATGAAACCGAACTTCCGAAGCGAATGGGAATCCGTGTTCCTGCGCAGATTTCCTATGCGATCAAGGGATACAACCTGAACGAATGCGGCAAAAAGATGAACGGCAGCCTGAGAGTTGCTTCCAACATCATCTCCCTCAGCTATCTTTGGAATGTTGTTCGTGTTCAGGGCGGTGCTTACGGCGCAGGATTCCCGGTTGGACGTGACGGCACAATCGCCTGCTATTCATTCCGTGACCCATCGCCTGCACGCTCACTTGAGATATATGACACTTTGGGCGATTTCATTGATGAATTCTGTTGCAGCGATGAAGATTTGGATAAATACATCATCTCCGCCGTTGCAGGCACTGAGCCGCTCAGAACGCCTGCTGAACAGGGAGTGATTGCTGATGAAATGTATTTCCTCGGCATATCCGATGAGGACAGAATCAAGACTCGCCGCCAGATGCTTGAAACCGACCGTAACGCTTTGGCTTCTTGGTGCGATGCGCTTGACAAAATGGCAGAAAACGGAGCTGTTTGTGTTGTTGGTAACGATGAAGCTCTGCGTGAATGTGAAAATCTGACAATTTGTGAGATGTAAAAACAAAATAAATAAACCGAAAGCGATACCGCAGCTTTGAACGGTATCGCTTCTTTTTTGATTTGTGTGATTTTGTCGCAAGAACAATATAACAAACATATTCCCAAGAAAAATCAACAAAAAGTGAGCATAAACGTTTGAGGTTTATGCTCACGTGTGTTTTAAAGCTGAATTTGGAATGGGAGGTTAACAGCACTGTTGGTTTCAATTGCGCCTTCTTCAAAAACAATGTATGTGTTGATTCCGTCCTCGCAATAGATTTCGTCATTTTTTGTGTTGACTTCAATTGAAAGGCCTGAATCAGGGTCATCTTCGTCATAAATGCAATCGAACGAAACGGATTCTTTCAGAATGATTGCACCGCCTGCCGTCTGGCAAATGTATGCATTGCCAACCTGTGACGGACTTGAGCCGAGGTCATCAAGGTCAACCATGACTTCTTGAAGCAAGCCTTTTTTAATCGTCTTTTGCGCCGACGGATTTGAAACCATCTGATATGTTTTTCCGCCGGGGGCACTGCTGCCGTTTTTGTGCTTGGAAATTGTGTAAAGAGTGTCCGATGAGGCGGGAGCGGCAGGTTGAGTCGTTTTTTCGGTTGTTGAAGCTTCGGTTGTGGTGGGTGCCTGAGTTGTTGTTGGAGCTTCGGTTGTTGTTGGCGCCTGAGTTGTGGTTGGCGCTTCAGTCGTTGTTGGAGCCTCAGTGGTTGTGGGCTCCTCGGTTGTGGTTGGAGCTTCGGTTGTTGTTACCGACTGTGTTGTTGTGAAATATTCAGTGGTGGTTTCCGTTGTGACAGTGGTTTCTTCCGGTTTTCCGCCTGTGACCGCCTTGAACACAAAGATGAAAACAACAATGAGAGCAACAACCAAAATCGGCACTAAAATGAGCAGCTTTTTGTTCTTTGCTGCAACATCATCCTCGTCATCTTCATCGTCGCTGAACGCATTTTGAAAATCGTCTCTGGCTTGTTCAGCGTCCGTTTTTGCATATGAATCAAAGTGTACATCGCCGTCATCGGCAATGCGGTATTCCTGAACCTTTGGCAAAATCTGTGTGCGGTCGTCATCGGCAAGGTCAATCGCTGCGCCGAGTATGTATCTTTGCAAATCGCTTTCAAGCATCCTTGGGTCGGGGTATCTGTCCTCAGTTTTGAATGCAGCAGCTTTGAAGATGATTTTTGAAAAGGTCAGGTCAGCGTTTGCGGGCTTGGGCAAAAGCTCACCGTTCATGCGCCTTTCAAAAGCACGCTGCCTGTCTGCAAGTGAAATCGGGGCTGGGAAGTCAGGCAAAAACGGCATTCTGTTGTGGTTGCTGAATTTATACATCAAAATTCCGAGCGAGTAGATGTCAGAGCAGTAATCATTGGTTTCGCCACGCATGACTTCCGGTGCAAGATAGGTTGACATTTCTTCAACCATGTCGCTCATTTCATCAACGGCGGCAATGCCGAAATCGCCGAGCTTGTAGTTGCCTTGCTCGTCAACGAAAATGTTGTCAGGCTTTACCTCACGGTGCATGATTCCTGCCTGACGGAAGCCTGCCAGTGCCTTGCAAAGGTCACTGCCCATTTTTGCAATTTCATTTAAGTTGATTCTTTCAGGTGAAAGATAATCACTGAGCGGAGTGAGCAATTCCATGAGTATCACAACGTGGAAGCAGTTAAGCTCACGAATGATTTGATAATTATCAAACCTGACAATGTTGTTGTTCGCACGAAGCGACATCATTTTGTCCATGTTTTTCGTCAGGCTTGCTTCAAGCATGGTAAGGTATTGCTCCGGTGATTCATATTTGCCCGAAGCCATCACACGGTTGAAATCCTGCTCACTTCTTGGAAAGCGAATCGTTTTCAGCCCAAGATATTGTGTGTTGATGTTTTCAGTGCGGCTGACACGGTAAATGATTGAATTTCTGCCCTGAGCAACCATGTTTTCAATGTACCATGAGCCGAAAAGCGGTTCAAAATTGCGTAATTTTTCAATTGTCATAAAATCACACCTTTCAAATTGATAAATCAATTTATTTAATCATCATACCATAACCAAAGAGTCAAAGTCAATAAATGGGAGTTTAAAAATGTCACATGAAATGGATATGACGTTTTTTCAAATAATTGCAAAATCCTATTGACAATATCGTTACTCGATATTATAATGTGAGTATCGAGTAACGATATTACTTTTTTCGTATTAGATGAGGTGAACTTCATGCCCAGAAAATCCTTGCAGACACTCTCCGAACCGATGTATTACGTTTTGCTTTCGCTGACAGGCAGCCTTTGCGGAACGGAAATCATGAAAGAGGTTGAAAAAATCTCAAACGGGCGAGTCAAAATCGGCCCAGGAACACTTTATACAATGCTTGCAAAATTCCTTGATATGGGCTTGGTCGAACAGCCGTATCACGAAAACCGAAAGCGCATTTATGAAATCACAGAACTTGGCAAGCAGGTGCTTGTTGAGGAATATGAACGCCTGAAGTGTATGTCGGATGACGGAAGAAGCATTGTTGAAACGATGATTAAGTTTTAAGGAGCGATAAAGATGAAAAAGCTTAATGATAATGTAATGGAATTGAGAGTTAATTTTACATATAGAGATCTTGCGGCAATTGAGGAGTTTCTTGAAGCAAAGCAACAGGAGGGCTGGCTGCTTATTGAATATGACAAAAACAAAATGAAATTCAGAAAGTGTGAGCCGTCTGAGTCGAGATATTGCTGTGAGGCATACAAAGCACCGAACAGACCAAAGTATGACGAGGAGTATATCTCGTTTTGTGAGGACGCAGGATGGGAATTTGTTGCTTCGGATTGGAACGGCATATACATTTTTCGTACTAACGATGAAACCCTGCCAAAAATCATGAATGATGATAAAATGAAGCTGTCGATTATGGCAAAAAGCTTCATTTCAAAAAGAATCATACTTCTCCTTGCGGTTGGTGTTTGGATAATTATGAAATCCATTACACTGTTTGATAATTTCAGGCAGCTTTATAATCCGTTTTATTTCGAGGAATTTTTAATAGTATTTCTTGTGGTGTTTGACTTTTTCAAGGATTTGCTCAGCTTAATAGTATGGTGTGTTAAGCGGAAAAAAGAGATAAAAAATAATCAGCCGTTGATGACAAACAATCTGAAAACGGCTGAGAAGTGTTATGTCAGAGATAGAGTATGTTATATTATATACGCCTTTTTGGCTATGGCTGCAATCATTGTGTCTTGGGAATTTTATTTAATTCCTATTGTTGTATTTTTATGTGTTGCAGGCATAACTATTTGGCATATTTCTAAGTCGGATGATATTAGCAAAAAGCTCAAGAAGAAATTCAGCGTATTTGTTGCAGTAATCGTTGCTGTATTTTTCGGCATAGCTGCTGTTTTTGCGTTTGCTTTTCCGAAAGGTGAGGAAGACACGAAGCTGACTGACACTGTTTCATCAAAGTTTTCTGTGTACTATGACGAAACTAAAAGCACATGGTTAAGATATTATCATGAATATTATTTTTATGAGGATTATAAAGACCCGGAAGTTTACTATTATGAGGACGATAGATTTCCTGAAATTAAAGTACATATTATGAAGCTTCCATTCATGAGACAACTGTATTTAAAATATATAACTGATATATACGGAGAAATGTCCTGCATTGTTGATGAAGAAAACGGATTTAAAGTTTATGTCGCATACATCGATGAAGAACCCACACACTGCCTTGCAGTATGCGGCGAATATGTGATTGAAATGAATGATTACACTGAAGATACAGCTAAATTATTAAAGGAAGTTCTGTTGTCACAAAAGCAAACTGAGGAGTGATTATAATGTGCAGGAAAAAGAAAGATGACAAGATTACATACGCACAGGAGTTTACCTATAAAGACCTCACCGCCATGGAGGAATTTCTTGAAGAAAAGCACCGTGAGGGGTTGCGGCTTGTGAAGCTTGACAAGGACACGATGACGTTTGAAAAGTGCGAGCCATCGTGGGTGAAGTATTCATGTGAAATTTTTGCAAACGGAGATACGTTTTTTGTTGACAGAGAATTTGTGCAGATGTGCGAAGCGGGAGGTTGGAGGTTTGTTGCCTTTGATGAAAAAGGCTTGTATGTTTTTAAAACATATTGCAAAGACACGACCGACATCATGACCGATGACAAAATGAAACTGTCGATCATTGCAAAGACTTTGTGGAGAAAGGCAGTTTTTTCAATGCTCGGATCATTGGCATTATATGTTATACAGATTGCGCTTTGGATGCATATGATGGATTTCGAGGATATTGTTTCAAGCTCTGATGCATTGGCTGCAATTGCTATGGTTCCGATGATACTGCTGTCGTACATTGCCAGACTTGGCGGCGAATTTTTATGGCTGATTAAAAGAAAGGCAGAAGTTGGCAGGGGCGAAAAGCTTAGGTTCAACAATCAGGCGGATAAGGATAAATACGCATTATATGATGCAATTGAAGCGATAATAACCTGTATGCTCTTTTTGGTCATGACTATGTGGTTCTATAACCGTATAAGTATCTTCAACATCATCAATATTTTGATAGTGAGCCTGCTGATATTTATACCGTATACGGCGTGGAATATGCACAAAAAGAAGCTAATTTCAAAATCACTGAAAAAGAAAACGGCTGTTTTCTTCGCTGTAATCTCCGTGATGATTGTTGGACTTGTTTGCCTGCCGAACCTGCTCCCGAAAGTTCCGGATGAAACCACATTAGCAGAAAAGATTTCAGCCGAGCTTGACTTGGATCATGAAATTGACGTTTCGCAATCACGCCTTGCGCAGTTTTATGACGCCGGCTGGAATTTCAAAATGCTCGTCAGCCGCAACCAAAAAATCAGGAACAGATTCATGCAGGAAAAATTAGACTGGTTTGACGATGTTGGTTACTCACATGAAAGCGGAGAAAAAACACTTGGTGAAATGACGTATTATGAATACATCGGCGCAGAGTATGCCGTTGTTGCCTCCGCCGGCGATTATGTTTTTGTTGTCCACACAGAAAAAGATAATGCCGTGCAGATTTTGCACGATGCATTGGCGGCTGAATAATAAAAAACGAGCGGCTGAGATGAATCAGTCGCTCGCTGAAATTTGTTTTATCCCACTCACAGCTCTTCCAAATGTTCAACTGCCATGTCAAAAATCTTTCTGACGTGGTCGTCAGAGAGGGAGTAGTAGACAATTTTGCCGTCTTTGCGGTTTTTGACAAGGTTTGCCTGTCGCAGAATTTTCAACTGATGTGAAACGGCTGATTTTGTCATGTTGAGCACAACGGCAATGTCGCAAACGCAAAGCTCGTTTTCATGCAGTGCGCAAAGGATTTTGATGCGGGTGCTGTCGGCGAATACCTTGAAAAATTCCGCAATGTCGCAGATGATTTCATCGGTCGGCATTTTTTTTTGCGTTTTTTCAACAATACCCTCGTGAATGTGGTTGCAATCGCATGAAAGTTCATTTTTACCCATCATTAAGCCTCCTTTGCTTCGGCGTGAGTAACAGCTTGATTGTTGATTTTTTTGAGCTTGAAAAATGCAATGACACCCTTGATTCCCTTTTCCAAAAGAATGATGTGGAACACAATGTCAAAAATAAAAGGTGAAAACGGGCTTTCATGAAAAACGAAGAAAATGCCGTAAATCATAATTACCGTGTCAATCAGAAAGAAAATCAGCGCAGAAATTGTTCGCCTTTGCTTTTTGCGCATCATGAAAAACAAAATCAGATAAGCCAAAACAATGATTGCCGCCATGACTATGCCGATGTAAAAGCTGAGCATTCCGGTGTTGCTGTCAGCCATGGAATAGGTGAGTGTCATGAGAAAATGAGGGCAAAATGCAGTCAGCGGAAAGCTTGTGAGCGGTTTTGCGGCGCACAGAACAATGTCAACCATCGTGAAAACAACCACCAGCAAAACGCTGTTGCGAAGATTTCTGATTTCTTTCTTATATTTTTCTGTTTTAGTTAAGCCGGTTTTATTTTTCACAATTCCCACATCCATTGATTTTCATTATATATACTATATTATACCCCAATGTTGCAAAGCAGTCAATAATTTAATTTTTGATGCAAAGCGAAAAGCAGACCTCGTTTTAGCCTGCTTTGTGATTTTATTTTCTCAGGTGCATTTATCGGCAATCAATCCTCGAACGTGCCGCTTTCGATTGCCATAATCTGGTCAACTCTTCTCTGATGTCTGCCGCCCTCAAATTCGGTTGAAAGGAAAACGTCAACCATTTCCATTGCAAGGCCTGCACCAACAACTCTGCCGCCCATGCAAAGTGCGTTTGCGTCATTGTGAAGTCTTGTGAATTTTGCGCTGAAATAATCTGAACAGCAGGCAGCCCTGATACCCTTGACCTTGTTTGCCGCCATTGAAATGCCAATGCCTGTGCCGCAGCAGAGAATTGCCTTTTCACATTCGCCGCTGACAACGCTTTTGCAGGTTTTATATGCGATTGCAGCATAGTCAATTGATTCAGGTGAGTATGTGCCGAAATCCTTATACTCAACACCGATTGAATCAAGATGCTTTTTGATTTCCTCTTTCAGTTCAAATCCGCCGTGGTCTGCTCCTAATGCTATCATTTTTATTACTCCTTACTTTAAAGATAACAACACAGAAAATGGTTGTTGCCTTATTTTAATTTATTATTTTTAACTTTTTACTTTTTCAGTTGACCTGACTGTTTTGCTTTCAGTTCACGCTCAGCCTGCGGAAGCCTGAGATAGGCAGGCATGATTTCTCCGGGTGAAAGCAGCTTGCTTTTGTCAAAATTGTTTTCCGCAGCAAATGCAACACTTGCTGCATTCTGAAACCTGATGACCGAAGCCGCAATTGAATGTCCGATTGCTTTGTGACAAATTTCTGCTCCGTCACCAACAAACACAACAGGCTTGTCATAAGTCTTGAGCTTTTCTGCAAGCTCGTCAATTTTGATTGCCTCATCGTCGGTCAGTCTTTCAATTTGACTGCCGTTAACATCAAAAATTGCCGTGTAAACCTGGCTGCATCTTGCATCCATGACAGGGCAGGCGATGACGTTTTGTCCAAGCAGGTTATATGCCAAGCCTTCAAGCGTGGAAACAGCAATGCACTTTTTTGAAAGTCCGTCCGCAAGCCCTTTGATTGCAGAAATGCCGATGCGTATTCCGGTGAATGAGCCGGGTCCGTTTGCACAGGCAAAACAGTCAATTGAATCAAGTGATGTTTCGCTGTTTTTCAGTGCCGAGTCAATCATGGGCAGCAGTGTCCTTGAATGCGTGAGTCCTGCGTTATTGCTGCAAAGGCTGATGATTTTTCCGTTTTCCGTGATGGCAACGCTTGCGCAAACTGCACTTGTGTCAACAGCTAAAATTCTCATATTCACCCTGTCCCTCAATTTTAATTATGCGTTCGTTATCATTACTGCCACGGCTTATGCTGACCTTGATTGTGTTTTCGGGCAGCGCATTTTCAATGTTTTCGCTCCACTCAACAGCAAGAATACCGCCTGTTTCATAAAAATCAAAAAAGCCCGTTGTGTAAAGATCATCCCATGTTTCAATGCGGTACATATCAAAATGATAAAGCGATTTTTCGCCGTGATATTCGTTAACAATTGCAAAAGTTGGGCTTGAAACATCGCTTTTAATGCCGAGACCTTTGGCAAGTCCCCTTGTGAAAGCGGTTTTGCCCATTCCAAGTCCGCCGAAAAATGCAACAACAACAGGACCGCAAAGCTTTTTTGCCATTCTTTCGGCAAATGCTTCTGTTTCATTCACGCCGTTTGTCACAACTTCAAACATAAGTGCAGCCCCCCTTTGCATTTTATCTTAATAATTGTACCATAAAAACCAAATATGTCAACGTTATCACTTGAAATATTAAGGTAATTTATAATATAATAGTATAAGATTCATCCTAAGCAAAAAAATGGACGTGATAGATTTTGACTTTTAAAGCATTGAAAAAAGGTTTCAGGGAAACCGATAAAATTTTCCTCGGCTTGTGCCTGCTGCTTTCAGCAGTTGGTGCAGTGATGGTTGCAAGCACAACCATGCGTACCGTTGGTGACGGTGATTTGATTTCACGTGATGCCATCGTTATGATTCTTGCAATTGCCCTTGGTTTTTGCATCTGCATGGTGATTTCATTCATAGATTACGATTTGATTTTGAAGCTGTGGCCGCTGGCAGCGGCAGGGTCGCTGTTTCTGATGTTTTTGCTGTTCACTCCGCTCGGTACTGCACCGGACGCCCGTGAATCGGCAAGGTCATGGCTGAAAATAACCGGTCGTCTATACCTACAGCCATCAGAAATTCTGAAAATCGGCTTCATCATTACGTTTTCTTATCATTTGAGCAAGGTCAAAAACGACCTTTCAAGCCTGAAAAATGTTTTGCCGCTGTGCATCCATGCCGCAATTCCGATTTTGCTTGTTGTTGTCACGGGTGACATGGGTTCAGCGCTGATTTTTGTGTTTATGTTTATCGGCATGGCATTTATTTCGGGCATTCATTGGCTGTATTTCCCTGCGGGAGCAGCAGCAGTCGCCGCCGTTTCGCCAATCATCTGGTACAAGGTCTTTGGTGAAATTCAGCGCAACCGCATTCTTGCACTGTTCAACCCTGCCGATTACCCGAAAGAGATCTATCAGCAGCAGCAGGCGCTTAACGCAATGAAAGAGGGCGGTTTCCTCGGTTCAGGCTTGTTCAAGGGTGAATTTACGCAAAGCAACTCTGTTCCGATGATTGAAAATGACATGATTTTTTCGGCAATTTGTGAAGAACTTGGGTTTGTTGGCGCTGTTGGCTTGCTTCTGCTGTTCATTTTGCTTGCGGCACGAATCATCCACGTTGCAAAAAGGTCAAATGATTATGCCGCTTCAATGATGTGCTACGGCGTGCTGTTCATGATTATTGCGCAGGTGGTCGTTAACATCGGAATGTGCACAATGATTCTCCCGGTTATCGGTATCACCCTGCCGTTCATCAGTGCCGGCGGCTCATCAGTAATCTGCCTTTATCTTGCGGTGGGGCTTGTTCTGAGTGTTTACCGAAGCTCGCAAGGAATCGGCTATGATGATTACCGCTATAACCGAATCGCCAAGCAATATGGGAATTGAATGAAAAAATAACAGGCTGACGTTGGGTTAATTCTCGTCAGCCTGTTTTTCTATATCTGTCATATTATCAAGCGCAAAATTAATGCACTGGTTGATAAATTCACTTCGGCTCAGATTATACTCTTGAGCCAGCTTGTCTATGCGTTCTAATTTTTCATAATCTATACGAATTGTAATCGGGTCTTTTTTATACTGTTTCGGCACGAAGTTCGACATATTGAAAATCACCTCTTGCAATAAGTATATGCTTTATTGTATTCTAATT
>JAMPAE010000033.1 GCA_023667385.1 Ruminococcus sp. | reverse complement strand
GTAATCAGCAGGTCGTGGGTTCGAGTCCCATCTCCAGCTCCATAATTACTTGTCGATATGGCAAGCAAATGTCAAATCCCTTGAGAAATCAAGGGGTTTTGCTTTATTTCCTTTAGATATTAATATAAGGGCAGCTCTGATTCTTCAGAACTGCCCGTTTTTATTCAACTTTAGCCTTGCAAATCGTTTTCATCAAGCTGATTGGGTCGATAACCTTGCATTAAGCTCTCGTTTTCAAAAATAAATGGTTTTGCGGTTGGTTGATTCCATGCAGTATCATATTTTGCCATAAGATAATCGCTCAGTTGAGTTCTGTTCTCAAACTTCAATGCACGATAAGGTTCTTGAAAAGCAACTTTTTCAAGAAAATAAAGACTTCCGTCTTCGGAAAACAGCAAAATTCCTGCATGACCGATAAATAATACGTTTTCATCAGCAGAAAACTGATCGTGAAAAAACACGGTGATCAGCTTCATTTTGTCATTATCTTTAAAGCTGATGCCTTTTTCAGACCAATCTGCACTTACCTTTTTTGCATGAATATTAATATCTTTTGTGTTTTCTGTTTGAATTGTTGAAAACAGAATGCGGAATGTATCTTTATCGCTGCTTGAGATTATTGCAGAAGGATCGCTTTCAAGTGAAGCAAGGTCTGTGAAAAGGTCATCATCATGAATTTCAGCGTCGCTTTTGACAGTGAGAAAATCTGCAAACAGGCTATATGCAGTGATTCGGCAGTTATACCCGCTGAAATCAGGATTTTTTTCCATCCATTCATCCTGCATATCGTATGGATCATATTTTAATGCCTGCAAATCAGCAGTTTCAAAACCATTTGTCAGATAATTTTCACTGACACTGCTGTTGAACTGATCAATATGATTCATCAAAACGTTAATTCTTTCCTCTGATACACCTGCACTTTTCAAAAGCTTTTCCGCTTCCTGTTTTGAATTTTCATCGGATAGGTTTGAATAATTAATTTTATCCAAAAACGGCTGATTTTCATTGCCGACACGGTCAACCTTATTTGCACAGCCCAACATAGAACTAAGAACAAATATAATCATTAAAATATAGCAAGTTTTTTTTAAAGCGCAGTACTTGGACTTCATTATAATATGCCTCCGGGAATTTTTATAAATCCAAGTATAGTATTTTGCTGTCAGCGTGTCAATAAAAATTACTAAATCTTAATAATTACAGCTTGTTGGTTATAGTCTCTTTTCATCTTCATCACGCTGTTTTTTGTTTCTGATTGCAGTTGGTATGCCGTAACCTAATCCGCATCCGAAAACTGCGCCAATGGCAAGAAACACCCATTTGATGCTGCTCTTTTTGGCTTTCGTTTCAACTTCTTCTTCGCTGAGCGTTGTGACTTCTGATTTTTCTTTGATAACCGTTGAAACCTTGGCTGTTTCGCTGAACTTTTCGCCAAGCTCGTTTTCATATGTAATTGTTACAGTGCCCTCGGTTGCGCCCTTCATTTCGGACAATGTTCTCAGGTTTGTGCCGGCAGTCACACTTTCGCCAACTGGGACTTCACCAACAAAAGTGCTTCCGCCGCTTTCAAGGCCTTTAATGCTGCAATTGATTGTGAGGTTTCTGATCAGACTTTTGCCGCTGTTCATGAAGCTTGAAGTAATGGTTACAGTTTCACCCTGCACGCAAACACTCGGAAGCATGATTCCGTCATAAGTCAGCTCCATGGTTTGCCTAACATTGATTCTGATTGTGTCCGTTGCCGAATAAGATGAAAAGTTCACATCCTCATATTCTGCCGAAAACTGCAAATCATGCAAGCCAACAACTGCCGTTTTTGCTGCAATGATTTCAAGCGTCCATGTGTATGTGCTGCCGGCATAAACAACGGGAACATAGCATGATGCCATGCCGTTAACACGAATTTCACCGCTTGGGTCATCAAGAGTGAGCTTGATGTTTTTGATTGCTTTTGTGCTGCTGAAATTTTTGAAGGTAATTTTCAGCTTTGCGGTTTCATCCGGTGTGAGGATCTCTTTGTCAAGCTCATAGCCGATTACCATAACCCTCGGAGTTGACATATCCTGTGTGGTTTCAACCACCGCTTCCTGCTTTGGTTCTTCCACAGCTTCGTTGTCTGTATCTTCGGCAAAAGCAGACACCGCAAAACATGAGCAAAGCATGAAGCACATTAACAATGCAATAAATTTTTTCATTTTTTATTATATTGCGGGCACAGTTTTCATTTTTATATGAAACTGTGCCCGCCTTTATCCTTTCAACAAAAATTTTGAATTGACCATTTAGCCATTACAGTTCCCTGATGTTTTCAACAATGCTGAACTTTGTCATCTTTTTGATGTTATATCTAAGATTGACGAACGTTACTAAATAAATCAACATACAAACCAGAATCGGGAACGGCGTGAATACGGGTGTTTCCATGGTTCGGAATTTCAAGAACAGGAAAACTGCAACATATATCACGAAGCCTATAACTGTGCTGATTCCGAGTGTTGTCATCACTTGAAGGGTGAATGACCTTGTCAAATCTTTAAGTGATGCGCCAACAGCTCGCAGTGTGCCGATTTTCTTTTTGCTTTCATGAACCTGCGCCGAAATCCAGTTGTTCACAAGTCCGATACTGATGCATATAAGCAGCGCAATGATTGAAATGAAATTAATTGCATTGCTCAAATTCACGCTGTCATAGAGCCATTCATCCTCAAATTTAGAACTGAGATACATTGAGTTAAGGTCAACAATTGATTCAAACGAAGATTTAATCGAATCTTCAATTTCAAATGTACATTCCTGCGATAGGTCAGCCCCAATACTTTCATAGTTTCCCTGATAGGGGAACTTTTCAATGCCTTTTGCAGATGTAATAAATGTACCGTATCCTCTGCTTGAAATCACTGCACCGATTTTCACCTGCTTGTCAGTTCGGGTGAGTTTTCCGTTTTGTTCAACAAGCACACTGAGCGTTATTGTGTCACCTGCGTTGAACGGACTTTTTGCCGTTGCAACTATATATTTGCGATCTTTTTCACTCCATTTGTAATCATCACTGTTTTTGTCCATGTTTATTGCACTAACATAATACGGACTTTTGTATCTTACAATGAAACCAAGCTCTTCAGGGGCATAAACAATGATTTCTTCTCCGCTGTTTATTTTGTCAATGTTGATTTTTCCGTCAATGACTTTTTCATTCAGCTTTTCAAGTTCACTTTCAGGCCATGAACAAAGCTGCTGATTATATATATCCTGAGTATATCCGGCTTTCTTTTTCAACTCGACATATTCTTCGGTATAGTTATTCGGAAGAACTGCGTCTATATTTATCTGTTCTTCTTTCAGTTCATCAGATGGTCTGTCAAATATAGAATTATAGTGATATGAATCCATTTTCAAATAAAGCGGATATTCACCGTCAACAAGCATATTCACATTGATATTTTTGTTTCCAAGCTCAGCAGAAGCGATATAAGGAATCGCCAACACTTCCTGTCTGAAGCTTTCATTAAACGGAGGTTCATCATCTGCATAATTAACAAAGTCACCCATATCGTAACGGTTATCTATCGAATAATCGTGTTTGTAACCCATGGAGTAGTCGTTACCGAGAAGAAGCGAAACGCTTAAGCCCGAAATCACAATTGTGACAACAAGGAAAATGCACGTGCCGACTTGGCGAGCCTTTGAAAAGCTGAGACTTCTTTTGGCAAGCAGCCATGACGGGTTGAACTGCTTTTGAGAATGAACATGATTTTTTCTCATCTTTCTTGCAAGGTCAGTGTTTCTGATTGCCTGCATGGGTGAAATTTTTGTGATGTGAACAAGCGGAATCAAAGCCGCCAGCATAACGCAGATGATACCGACAACCGCACCGATAAACAAAATTTTCACGTTAGGTGCAAAGATAAATTTGTCACCCATCAGATATGCATAAAGCCAAACGCTGAAATATGACACCAAAATACTTATCGGAGTGCATATCAAACAAAGCACAAATGCCTCTCTGCCAAAGATGTTGATAATCTGCCGTTTGGTTGTTCCGACGGCACGCAGCAAGCCAATTTGCTTTTTTCTCTCGTTGAGGTTGGTGCTGAACGCATTAACAATACCGATGCATGAACTGACAGCAAGAACAATAACCAATGCTGTTGCCACACTGACCTGAGAATCAACCGCAGTGCTTTCAAATGAGTCTTGATAATACTCATTCGTTGCCTTATATTGAACAATTTTGTTCCAGATTGTCATATCATAATCAGGTTGCTCCTGATCAATATACCAAATCTCCAAGCGCTTACCGTAAAGTATTTCTCTTGCTTTAAAGTCGTTCAGCTTGTAAAGGGCAAGCACCATGTCCTTGCCGCCGAGTTCAACCGTTTCCTCACTGCTGACAACGGCACAGGGGTTAATCTCAAGACCATCTCCGTCATCAACAGAATATCTAAAGGTGTCCTTTTTGTCTTGGAGAATACCAACAAGGGTATATGTTTTTTCGGTTGACTCATTCATGAAGCTTTCGCCGTTTGCAGGCTTAGCTTGAAGTGTGATTTTTTCGCCGAGTTCGGTTTTCGTTCCGAGCCTTGCAAGTGCCCTTGCTTCAATTGCAATTTCGCCTGCTTTTTCGGGGTATCTGCCTGCTGTTACGATTACATGATAAAGCTGTTTTGCGGTTTCATCCATGCTGCAAACAGCAAAGCCCCTGCTTTCACCTTTCTCTTTTGAATAGGCAAACGAAATAATGTTCATGTAACCGGGCATGGCATCAATATAGCCGTTTTTGACGCCGGATTCAAAATCAAAATCTTCAGGTGAAATCATGACGTCAGTCTGCTCACCGTAGGATTCATATTGAAGCTGCTTTTTCGATGTGTTCATACATGACACAAAAAACACCGTGCCTGCACTGAAAATCATCGCAAGAATTATGCTGATAATCAGCAGTGTATATTGCCGCTTATGCATCTTAATGTTGCCGAAAGCCAGTCTGCTGACAGACAGCCTCTTTTTCTTTTTCATGAAATCACATCCCTTTCAAACTCATTCTTTCTCGGTTTCGTCATCTCCGATGGGCCTTGTGTCCATAACGATTTTGCCATCTTCAAGGGTGAGGATTCTGTCTGCCTGTTCTGCAACGTGCAGGTCATGTGTAACAAGAATGAGCGTGATTCCGAACTCCTTGCTGACAAGCTTCAGCAGTGAAAGCACTTCTCTGCCGCTCTTACCGTCAAGGTTACCTGTGGGTTCATCGGCAAAAAGGATTGATGGCTTGTTTGCCAACGCACGGGCAATTGCGATTCTTTGCTGCTGACCGCCCGAAAGTGCAGACGGAAGATGCTCCAATCTGTTGCCAACGCCAAGAATTGAAATGATTTTTTCAAGGTATTTTTCATCGGGGCGCTTTCCGTCAAGCATAATCGGCAGCAGAATGTTTTCATAGCCTGTCAGCTCCTGAACAAGGTTATATGCCTGGAAAACAAAGCCGAAACGTCTGCGGCGCAAAATGGAAAGCTGATTGTCATTATATTTGAAAAGGTTCTCTTTGTTATAGATAACATTGCCTGAGGTTGGGTTTTCAAGCGAGCTTAAAACATGAAGAAGAGTTGATTTACCGGAGCCGCTCGGCCCTGTGATTGCGCAAAATTCGCCCTGCCTGAATCCGATTGTGATGTTATCAACCGCCTTGACAACGTTTTCTCCGCTGAGATATTCCTTTGTAAGATTTTTACATTCAATGATATTCATAATTAGTTCTCCTTTTCGATTTTTATCGTGGCAACTCAAAGTTCTCTGATATTATCCACAACGCCGCCTTTTGTCAATCTTCCTTATGAAGAGATATTTTTCCGGTCACATCCTTATTATACATTGCCAACCTTACGATTCGGTGAATTCTATCTTAAGATTTCGTAAGATAGGATGAGGTCACAGACATCTCTATCTGCGACCTCAACTATCCGAATTTTATTACACTTGTGCAATCCGAGAAACAGCATCATCTTTTTGTGCAGTCTGACCCTTTCTGCAACCATAGCCTATATCCCATAAATCTATATTTTTTCCTGTCCGTCAATGTGCGGAAAACACATTGTGACGCTCAGACCTTTGCCGTTGTTGGCAGCCATGACGGTACCATGGTGCTTTTCAGTGATTGCCTTTGTGATTGACAGACCAATTCCAACGCTGTCCTTGGCTGAATTTTCAGTTTTGTGAAAACGTGAAAACAGTTTTGAAATTTCACTTTCGGGAACTCCGCCGCCGTTATCTTTGACAGTGACTGTCAAAAAATTATTGCTGTTTTCAATTTCAACGGCAATTTCTCCGTCTTGCGCAGTGTGTTCACTTGCATTTTTGATAACATTACCGATGGCTTCGCCGAGCCACGAGCAATCACAACGCATTTCCCCCTTGCCCAAAACAGTATAGTTTTTCTGCGGAAAATTCGGACGCATTGATGAGATACACTCTGCTGCAATTGTGCTGACTTCATGCATTTGAAAATTCATTGTGTAGCCGCCGGATTTGATTTTTTGCAGCCGTAACAGTTCACGCACCAACTTTTCCATTTTATCAATGAGTATAAGCTCTTTTTCAACGTGCTCGCTTGGGTTTTCGGTTTGCTCAAGCTCACAATAAAGCCGAAGCCCCGCAAGCGGAGTTTTAAGCTGATGAGAAATGTCAGCAATGAAATCGGTATTTTCCTTATCCTTTGCGGCAGAATTGCTTTTTTCAATGAGCAGTTTGTTTTCAAGCTCAACAACATTGTTGTGCAAAATTGAAAACCTGCCTTCTTTCGTGCTGTATGGTATTAATTTGCCTGTTTTTATGAAAGATTCAATATCATTTGAAAGACCGCTTACACGTTTTCTTATTACAAGACAATAAACAATGCTGATTATCAGCATGAGCAGCAAAGCCGCAATAATTATATATAAAATCATTTTGCTTTCTCCACAAGCTTAATTTTCCCAACGATAGCCAATACCACGAGCTGTGAGGATGTGCTCGCCGCCGATTTTATCTCTCAATCGGCTGATGTGCACACTGAGCGTATTGTTGTCAATAAATGAACCGTCATTATCCCAAATGCTTTCAAGCAAGGTGTTTCTTCTGACTATGACACCGCCGTTTTTCACAAGTGCAGCAAGCAACTGAAATTCAATGGGCGTAACAAAAATATTTTTATCATTCTTTCTGACAGTCATTGCACCGAAATCAATTGATATATCACCATATTGAAAAACATTCAAAGCTGTTCTTCTCAAAAGTGCACGTACCCTTGAAAGCAGTTCCTGAAGCTTGAACGGTTTGGTCACATAATCATCACCGCCACAATCAAGTCCACGCACAACCTGAATTTCATCATCACACGCCGTCAAAAACAAAATGGGGATGTTGTTTCCGCTTTTTCTGATTTCTGTGCAAAAGTCAAACCCTGTTCCGTCAGGCAGCATAACATCAAGAATTACAAGTGAAAATCCGACTTGACGCAGTTTCTCACTTGCCGCTTTGCATCCGCTCACGCTTTCAACATCATAATCAGCTTTATGTAATATCTCACACAGTCCGTCATTAAGAAATTCATCATCTTCAACAACCAAAATTTTAGCGTTCATGCACACTGCCTCCCCACTTTGTTAGTTCAACATAATCATAACACATAAAAATCCACTTTGCAACGACCGAAAACAGTGCCCGCATTTTCAGCAGATAATCGCACTACTTGTTGCGGATTTTTTTGATGATTTTTGACGCTTTGCTCCGCTAAAGCAAGCATGAATTGTATGATATAAAAATCCCCGCAGCCCCTTATTTTACTGGGATTGCGGGACTTTTTTGGCGGAGAGCAAGGGATTCGATTCTCGCGCTGCGGTGCTTGGTCATTCGCGGCTCTCGATGTCCACCGGACATCGATTCACTACCGCTCCTACTTCGAATCCTGCGTTTAAAGGTTTCACTTAAAATAAAACAGTACCCGCATTTTCAGCAGATACTGTACTTTTGGCGGAGAGCAAGGGATTCGAACCCTCGAACCGCTTTTGACGGTTACACGATTTCCAATCGTGCTCCTTAGGCCAGCTCGGACAACTCTCCGTTTATGTTTCGCCTATGTATTATACCTGACAGTACGCAAAAAATCAAGGCTTTTATGTAAAATTGTGATATTCATACGGCAGTTCAGCTTTCGCAAAATGATTCCCCACGTCTTTTGTGCAGCAACTCACATTTCCTCTTTGTTCTCCAAAGCGCATAGCAAAAAAGCTCCCACATCAGTGAGAGCTTTAAATCTATAAGCCAAACCTTACTTGCTGACGCCGTATGCTGCAACCAGTGCGTCATATTCTGCATCTGTGATTGCCATGATTGAACCATGGCGTGGATCTATCGAATATTTATAGGTATATCTCGGCAGCTTTGAGAAGTTCTCCATGTCAGTTGTCTGCTGGGCAAAGAAACGTTTTTTGCCATATTCATCCATGATCATTACCCACGTGTCTGTGCCGGTGATGTTATACATTGAACTGACCTCAACTCCCGACGGAGCAAGCGAAACATTAACCGGAGTATCTTCATAAGGACCTGTCAGTGAATCTGATGTGACATATGCAATGGTCTGATGCTCATCATTTTTGAAATACATATAATATTTGCCGTTCTTTTCATTATATATGATGTCAGCGTCAATGGTTTGGAAGCCAACATGATAATAAAGCGGCTGCGGTTCACTGAGGGTTTTGAAATCGCTCGTATATGCATAATACATCATTGCGATGTCATTTGTGAAAGTTGAGTTTGCCCAGTATACCATGTACATCTGCTTTTCCTCATCCCAAATTGCCTGAGGTGCCCATGCACGGTTGGTATCAGCAAAGTCACCGCCGAAATCTCTGATGTCGATGAGGGTTTCGTCTGTCCAATTGATAAGATCGGCAGATTTCCATGTCACAAGCGCATGGTTAGAAGTCCAGCCCTCTTCGCTGCGCATATCAGTTCCGATGATATAGAAATAACCGTCTTTGCCTCTGAGAATATACGGGTCACGCACGCACTGCTTGCCAACAGTTTGAGTGATGATCTCTTTGTTGCCGTTGAGCGGCTTGAAGTTATAGCCATCTTCACTGACTGCAAGGTGAATACGCTCCTGCGACGGGTCATTACCCACAAAATAGCAGAAAAGATACTTACCTGACTGACTTTCAACCGGCTGAGCATAATTGAGCACTCCTGTTGCTTTGAGTATTGCAACAAAGGCAGATAAAATTGCGAGCACAAGTGCTGTGACTTTTTTGATTTTAGAAATGTCCATAGCTTTTCTCCTTTTGCTTTTTGTTAATTATAACTGCCATTGGTTTTTCTGTCAAGAGAAAAAGAACAATTGAGCCATCCACTGTCGAATATTTATAAAAAGATACCACCGATTTTTCATCAGTGGTATTCTCTTAATTTTAACTATATCGTTTTCGATTACGGCAAATCCTCTGTGTTTTCAAGGTTGTGCCATACTCCCTGAACATCATCGTTTTCGTCCATCATATCGAGAAGTCTGCCCATCATTTTGAGGTCATCCTCGTTTGTGAGCTTGGTATAGGTTGATGGTACATATTCAATCTCTGCCGAAACAAACTTATAACCCTTTGCATCAAGGTCGTCTCTGACAAGTCCAAGGTCATTCGGCTCTGTGCGAATGATGAAAACATCCTCATCATTGATGAAATCAACTGCGCCTGCTTCAAGTGCATCTTCCATGAGCTTATCTTCGTCGATGTCCTCAGCTTCAATTTCAATTGTGCCATAGCGTGTGAACATGAACGAAACGCAGCCGCTTGTGCCCATGTTGCCCTTGTTTTTGTCAAAATAGTGACGCATATCAGCGGCAGTTCTGTTACGGTTATCGGTGAGGGTCTCAACAATAACTGCGATTCCTGACGGACCGTAGCCCTCATAGATTATGGTTTCATAGTTAGCGGTATTGCCCTCGCCTGCTGCCTTTTTGATGATACGCTCGATGTTATCATTCGGAACGTTATTTGCTTTTGCCTTTGCAATACAATCTTTGAGCTTTGAGTTTGAAGCCGGATCAGGTCCGCCTTCACGAACTGCAACACCGATTTCACGGCCGATTTTTGTGAAAATCTTTGCTCTCGCATTATCCGTTTTTTCTTTTTTACGCTTAATTGTGCTCCATTTTGAATGTCCTGACATTGAAAATCCACCATTCCTTCTTAATATATTTTGGATACCGCACAAAAGGCGGCAATTAAACTACTTATTTGTTTCCCTGCCACGATTCAGGCATTTTACTATAGCCGTAAATTTGAAGATTACAGCCGAACATACTGTAATTTGCAGATTCATTTTCGTTGAAAATAAGCTGCAGGCTGACTTCACCGTTTGAACAACGCCACTGAGCGCTGCCATCTGAAATGGAATAATTTTCGGGAATATCAGCAATCGAAACATATTCAAAACCGGCTTTTTTCAAATCTTCAACATACTTAGCAAAATTTTCATAGTTATTGTCGTTGATTTTTATGTTACATTCAGATGCAAATTCAGCCGAAATCGTGTCACCGTATTTATAAACAGGAACGCTTTTAAAGGTTTCGTTTGCCTGCCAAAGCGAAGAATCAACTCCGCCGCACGCTGCAAACGTGAGCATCATAACTAACACCAAAAACAAAGCTGTAATTTTTTTCATTGCCGTCTCCCCTTTTTCAAACAGTCTTAATACCAATTTTATGCACAGATAACTTTATCACTTTTTGCTTATTTTGTCAATATGCAGAAAGCTTCACCGTCCAAGAATTGCGAAACGAAGCGTCAGATGCTTTTTCTGAAGCAAATAATGCGGTTGACTTCTTCAAATCCAGCATGTAAATGGAAAACCAAGCTGTCCTCATTGCTTAATTCACAATCACTTGCAAATTCCGTGCAGCCTTTTTCTTTGGCCCATTTTTCGCATTCCAAAAGTAATTCTTTTGCGAACCCCTTATGTCGAAACTCTTTCTGAATAAACACGCCTTCAAGGTAACCAACAGGCG
>JAMPAE010000032.1 GCA_023667385.1 Ruminococcus sp. | reverse complement strand
TGAAAACGAAAAAGTAATTGATACAAAAGAAACTTTAAATGAACAAATCATCATTCAAGTTAAATCTATTCAATATATTCTGAATTTTCCTATTTGTAATTATTATAATTCTAATATCGCTTTATTTTGTGTGCTATTAATCTCGTTAAGAATTATAAGTTATCTTTTTGATCTCATCAGCCTTTGAAACAATGTAAGTTGCATTGTGCTCCTCAAATTCCGCTTGTGAGCCATAACCAAACAGAACACCACAACTGTCAACGCCTGCACCTGCCGCACCGTCAATGTCAAAATATCTGTCACCAACCATGAGCACCTTTTTCTTGTCGGTTACTCCAAGCTGTTTCATCGAATCAAGCACAAGATCAGTTTTTCCAACGTGATTACTGTCATCAAACTGTGTGCCCGAAACCGCATCAAACAAATCCGTAATACCAAGATGATCCATGACATCATATATCAATCTGATAGGCTTTGATGAAGCAATACCGATTTTGATTCCATGCGCACGCAAATCTTCAATCAGCTCTTTCATGCCGTCATAAACGTAGCATTCGTAAATTCCCTTTGCTCTGTAGCGCTCACGATATTTTTTTATGTATTCGCCAACCTCATCCTCGCTTATACCATAAAAAGTAACATAGCTATAATGAATCGGCGGACCGATAAATTTTTTCAAATCGCTCAGTTCCGGGGCAGGGCGACCGTTTGCCGTAAATGAATATTGCAAGCTTTTGAGAATACCCTCACCGGTGTCAGTAACAGTTCCGTCAAAATCAAAAATTACATAATCATATCTGTTCATTTTTTCTTTGCGGCTTCATAAAAAGGGAAGCCTTCTTCCTTTCTTAACATAATTATCGAGAAAGGCGAACTTTCGTCCGCCTCGCTTTTCTTACTATGCGGCAACACAACAAAAATTTTATCAGTCTCATCCGCAATATTAATAAAATAAACTTAAACTATAAGCTGTCCGTCGCTTCTGGTTTTGCAAAGCGAAAACGGTTTAACCCTGTCCTCACTGTTAACAATATTGCTGTCACCGTAAATCATTTTCTGAAGTCTTTCAGCCACAAGAGGAAAGTCAACAAAAACAACCGCACTGTTGCCGACAAAGCCGGTTTTGAAAACATCCTCCTCACTGAATACCTTTGATTCAATTTCATAATTTATCCAGCCATTTGCAAGTGCCTGAGTTGCATATGAAAGAATCTGCATCTTTGAAAGGTCAGTTTTAACATATTTGAAAAGTGAATCAAGTGCATCATTAAGCTGAGAAAGGCTTGCACCCTTTGCGCTTTGAATCAAGGCAGAAATAACCTGCCTTTGTCTGCGTGTTCTGCTGACGTCGCTGTCTGCGTCGCTGTGACGGATTCTTGCAAAAACAAGCGCTTCATATCCGTTGAGCTTAACCGCCGGACCATAGTCAATTGTGTGAACCGTTGTTCTGTTGATATATTTTGCTTCGTATTCCTGCACTTCAAGCGTGATTCCGCCAAGTGCATTGATGATGTCCTCAAATGATGAAAAATCGACCGCAACATAATAGTCAATGTCAATTTTGAAGTTATGCTCAAGCGTATCAATCAGTGCTTCGGGTCCGCCGTAAAAATATGACGCGTTGATCTTATTATATCTGTCCTGTCCGCCGATGTTCATGTAAGTCCATGTGTCACGGAAGAACGAGGAAAGAGTAATTTTCTTTGTTTTTTTGTTGAGTGAAGCAAGAATGATTGAATCAGACCTGCCGCCTTTTTCAAGTGCATCGCTTGAATCAAGCCCAATGAGCAGAACATTGATAACGTTCTTGCTTGAATAAAGCTCGCCGTCATTTGTTGCCCATTTATAGATAAAATTGTTATAAGAAGAAGCGCTGTCAATTGCTTGGATAATATCCTTTTCCTCTTCTTCATAAATCACGTCCATTGGCACGCTTGTTGCCGGTGCATCATCGTCGGCTGTGTCAATTTTGTTGAGCTTTGCGTTGATGTATCCCACTCCGATTGCAATTATCACAACAAAAACAGTCAGAACAAAATATATATTTTTGGCTCGTTGTCTTTTATCAGTCCACAAAAAAGCTGCAACAGGATTGCTTTTCTTTTTCACTTTTTTTGTTTTCTTCAAGCCTATCACTTCTTTCGCTTTAATCTCCTTGTGATAAAAACTTATCACTTTTTCTACTGCTATTATTTACCCTTAACCAAGCAGTATACAAATCAAGATAAAATTATCTTTAAAAAATGATTTTACTTTAAGCTGTGAAAATATAACTGTTGATGATACCCGCCGCCTAAGTGACGGGTATCATCATTTTAATTATTCGTTTTCTTCTGTTGCTGCATTTTCTGTTGCATCTTCGGTAGCTTCAGAATTTTCGCTTTCCACTGTTTCAACTTCAGCGTGTTCTTCTTCATCTTCACGCTTAACCGCAACAGCAGAAACAACCTTTTCGCCGTCTGAAACTTTCATGATGCTGACGCCTCTTGCAGTTCTGTATGCAGTGTTTACTTCATCTGCTGAAACTCTGATAATAATACCGTCAGATGAAATGAGAATAATGTCATCACCCTCGTGAACAAGCTGAACAGAAGCAACCATGCCGTATTTATCGGTTCTGTAGTTGATTTTACCTTTACCGCCCCTTGTTTGAAGTGTGAAATCATCAGGCAAGCTGCATCTGCCAACGCCGTTTTCGGTGACGGTGAAGATTTTTGCGTCCTCGCTTTCATCCTCACCAATGACGCACATTCCAACAACTTCGTCATTCTCGCCAAGTTCAATTGCCTTAACGCCACGTGCAGTTCTGCCAATCGGACGGGCTTCGTTTTCGTTGAATCTGATACCCATACCGTTTTTGGTTGCAACAAAAATGTTGTCGTTGCCGTTTGTGAGCCATACCCATGCAAGCTCATCATCTTCATCAAGGTTGATTGCAATAATACCGCTCTTTCTGATGTTTTTATATGCATCGAGGTCTGTTCTCTTAATGATACCTTTGCGTGTGACCATGCAAAGATAATGTGTGCCTGTTCCGAAATCGGGTACTTTAATCATTGCACTGATTTTTTCGTCAGCCTCAATCGGAAGCAGGTTAACAATGTTCATGCCCTTGCTTTGTCTGCTGCCCTCCGGAATTTCATAACCTTTCATGCGGAAAGTTCTGCCCTTTGAGGTAAAGAACATTACATAATCATGCGTTGAGCAGGTGAACATTGTTTCGGCAACATCTTCCTCACGTCTGTTCATGCCCTTAACACCCTTACCGTTTCTTTTCTGAATTGAATAAGTGCTGACAGGCTGACGCTTAATATAACCAAAAGTTGTGAGAGTAAACACACAATCTTCCTGCGGAATGAGTGATTCAACATCAACTTCGCCGCTGACATTCATGATTTCAGTTCTTCTTTCGTCTGAGAACTTATCACGGATTGCAATTGCTTCTTCCTTAATGATGCCAAGGATTCTGTCCTCATGAGAAAGAATGTCATTATATTCAGCAATCTTTTCCTGTAATTGCTTGAGTTCATCCTCAATCTTGATTCTTTCAAGGCCTGTCAACTGACCAAGACGCATCTTAACAATTGCATCTGCCTGAATGTCATCAAGGTTGAACCTTTCCATGAGTTCCTTTTTACCTTCGCTCTGATCTTTTGATGCACGAAGAATCTTGATGATTTCATCAATGTAATCAAGCGCTGTTTTCAATCCCTCAAGGATATGCTCACGTTCCATTGCCTTTTTAAGGTCAAAACGTGTTCTTCTGACAATAACGCTTCCCTGGAATTTTATATATTCCTGAAGAATCTGCTTCAAATTAAGGATTCTCGGCACACCGTCAACAAGTGCAAGCATGATGATACCATAAGTAATTTGAAGTTGAGTCAGACTGAAAAGATTGTTAAGCACAACCTGAGCATTTGCTTCACGTTTGAGGTCAACAACCATTTTCATGCCTTCACGGCTGGAATAGTCATTGATGTCTGCAATGCCCTCAATTCGCTTATCCTTAACAAGGTCGGCAATTGATTCAATAAGACGTCTTTTGTTAACCTGATAGGGGAGCTCGGTCACAACAATGCTCATTCTTCCGTTTTTGTTTTCAACAATTTCGGTTCTTGCACGTACTGTGATTTTTGCTCGTCCTGTTGCATATGCTGCACGAATGCCTGCACGTCCCATGATGATACCCGAAGTTGGAAAGTCCGGACCTTTGATATGCTCCATAAGTTCTTCAAGTGAAGCATCAGGATTATCAATCAGGCAGCACATTCCGTCAATAACTTCACGCAGATTATGCGGCGGAATGTTTGTTGCCATACCAACGGCAATACCCGTTGAGCCATTGACAAGAATGTTTGGAAAACGTGACGGCAAAACTGTTGGCTCTTTCAAACGGTCATCATAGTTTGGCGCAAAGTCAACGGTATCTTTATCAATATCTCTGAGCATTTCCATTGAAATTTTGCTCATTCTTGATTCTGTGTAACGGTAAGCAGCAGGTGGGTCACCGTCAACCGAACCGAAGTTTCCGTGTCCGTCAACAAGGATATATCTTTGTGAAAATGTCTGAGCAAGTCTTACCATCGCATCATAAACAGATGCGTCACCATGGGGATGATAGCGACCGAGAACAGAGCCAACTGTGTCGGCGCATTTACGATATGCCTTGTCAGGATAAAGTGAATTTTCTTCCATTGTGTAAAGGATTCTTCTGTGAACAGGCTTCAAGCCGTCACGAACATCCGGAAGAGCACGAGAAGTAATAACCGACATTGAGTAATCAAGAAATGACTTTCTCATTTCCTGGTTAAGTTCAACGTTAACTATTCTTTGATTCTCATAAGCAGGTGTGTTATCCATTTTTATCGCATGCGATTCAGGATTTTTTCCCGAAACGCTCCTTTCTTATTGATTCATATGCATCCGAACAAAATCATTCGGCAGAAAATAAATAGAAATGTAAATATTATCAGATGTCAAGATTCTGAACATACTTAGCATTTTTTTCAATAAATTCTCGTCTTGGTTCAACCTTGTCACCCATGAGGATTGAAAAAGTTTCATCTGCCTGAACAGCATCTTCAAGTGTAACACGAAGCATGATTCTGGTTTCCGGATTCATTGTTGTTTCCCAAAGCTGTTCAGGGTCCATTTCACCAAGACCTTTGTAACGCTGAATTGCAGCACCCGGCATTTCTGCCATCACTCTGTCTCTTTCTTCATCGGAATAAGCATAAACGTGCTTTTGTCCTTTTGAAAGCTTATAAAGCGGAGGCTGTGCAATATAAACATAACCGTTATCAATAAGCGGGCGCATATATCTGAAGAAGAACGTCAGCAAAAGTGTTCTGATGTGAGCACCGTCAACGTCGGCATCGGCCATGATAACAATTTTATGATAGCGCAATTTTTCGGGATTGAAATCTTCATCAATGCCTGCACCAAGGGCAGTAACAACAGGCTGAAGCTTGTCATTACCGATAACCTTGTCAAGGCGTGATTTTTCAACGTTGAGCATTTTACCCCAAAGAGGGAGGATTGCCTGAATTGTTCTGTCTCTGCCCTCTTTTGCAGAGCCGCCTGCCGAGTCACCCTCGACGATGAAAATTTCAGTTTTAGCAGGGTCTTTTTCTGTGCAGTCTGCAAGCTTACCGGGAAGTGAGTTGCTTTCAAGCGGTGATTTTCTTCTTGCAGCTTCTCTTGCTTTTCTTGCAGCTTCCCTTGCTCTTGAAGCATCAAGTGCTTTTGAAAGAATTACCTTTGCAATTTGTGGATTTTCTTCAAAATAATCGGAAAGCTTTGAATAAACCGTGTTAGAAACAAGCTTTGTCATTTCAGTGTTGCCGAGCTTACCCTTTGTCTGACCTTCAAACTGTGCATCTGTCAGCTTAACGCTGATGACTGCAACCAAGCCTTCACGGCAATCGTCACCTGAAAGTTTTTTGTCTGCATCTTTTATATAACCGTATTTTTTACCGTATTCGTTAAATACCTTTGTAAGTGCAGTTTTGAAACCTGTTTCATGCGTACCACCGTCAATGGTATGAACGTTATTGGCGTATGAAAGCATGGTTTCATTATATCCATCGTTATACATGAGCGCAATTTCAGCGCTTCTGTCACCTGAAACGGTTGCAAAATGAATCGGTTTTTCATGAACAGGAGTGAGACCTCTGCTTTTGTTGATAAATTCAACAAATGAGCCGATACCACCCTCATAACAGAAAACATCCTCAACAATATTTTCTTCGTCACGCTTATCAGTCAGCGTGATTGAAATGCCTGCATTAAGGAAAGCAGATTCACGAAGATGACGCTGCAAGGTTTCATAGTCATATTCAGTTGTTTCCTTGAAAATTTCTGCGTCGGGCTTGAATTTAATGAATGTTCCTGTTTTATCTGTATCACCGATGATGGTGAGGTCGGTTTCAATTTTACCTCTTGCAAATTTCTGATGATGAACATGGCCGTTTTGTGAAACCTCAACCTCCATCCATTCAGAAAGAGCATTAACAACGGAAGAACCAACACCATGCAAACCGCCCGAAACCTTATATCCGCTTCCGCCGAACTTGCCGCCGGCATGGAGCACAGTTAAAACAACCGTAACAGCCGGAAGTCCCTGCTGTTCGTTTATGCCTGTCGGAATACCACGTCCGTTATCACGAACAGTGATGACATTACCCGGCAAAATTTCAACCTCAATGTGAGTACAGTAGCCTGCAAGTGCCTCGTCAATTGAGTTATCAACAATTTCATAAACAAGGTGGTGTAAGCCTCTCGGTCCTGTTGAGCCGATATACATACCGGGTCTGATTCTGACAGCCTCAAGGCCCTCAAGCACCTGAATTGCATCAGCATTATACTCCTGAGTAACAGCCGTATCCATTGTTTCAATTTCGGGTTCAACAATTTCTTGCGGCACAGGATTTTCCTGAGCAGCAGCCTGCTGAACATTTTCATTTTCATTAATATCCACGGTTTAACCTCCGTTTCAGTTTATATCGGCTGAGCCGATTAGTGATTTAATTAATTTGTTTCAAGCTTTTTGTTGTTCATTCGTTTGAGAAGCGTTGCAACTGAAATCTGCGAAATATAAACAGTTGAATCAACACAGACAATGAATGATTTAGGCAGTTCGTTTGAAACATAAATAATTTTATTGTTCTTTTCTGCCATTGAAAGATAATCTCTTGTATTTTTTGAAACAGTTGTGTTATCCAAATCAAAAATTCCAAGAATTTCATCATGTGTCACAACCGTATTCTGACCTAAATGCAGATACATAATTTTAAGCTACCTTTTTGAATTACCGATGCAGCGTCCGTTATTTATTTCAAACGCTTTGCCGTATTTCAGATTTTGAACTGATGCAGGGTCACAACAGGTAATGAATACCTGCCAGTCCTTTATATGATTTAATATATAATTCTGCCTTGAAACATCAAGCTCACTCATGACATCATCAAGAAGTGCAACAGGCTGCTGACCTGAAAAATCCTTGATTACTGCCGCTTCACCAAGCTTCAATGCAAGTGCAGCCGAACGCTGCTGACCTTGCGAACCATAGCTTCTTGCAGATAAACCGTCAATTTTGATGTTAATGTCATCACGATGCGGTCCAACAGAAGTAAAACCCGTTACAATGTCATTTTTTCTTGAAGCGGAAAGCAAAACTTTTATGTTTTCATAAAGCTCCTGCCGATTTTCACCATAAGCAGGGCACTGCTGAAAATAGGAAAGCTCCAATTTTTCTTTTCCACAGGAAATGCCGCTGTAAATTTCGCTGCAAAACTGTGAAAGTCTGTTTATATAGCCAACTCGCTGCCTAATGATTTCTCCTGCATAAAATGCAATTCTTTCTTCCCAAATGTCAAGTGTATCATATAATTCACTGTGATAATAAATATCTTTAAGAAGAATGTTTCTCTGACTGAGAGCTTTGTTATATTGTGAAAGAGTCACTGCATACTTAGGCTTTAGCTGACTGATTGCAATGTCAAGAAATCTGCGTCTTTCATAAGGACCGTCTTTGACAAGCGAAAGATGAACAGGTGAAAAAACAATTGCAAGAAATTCACCCATAACCTTTGATGCAGATTTCACCTTAACGCCGTTCAGCATAAACTTTCTGCCTTTTTCAATTTCAAGATAGAGATTTTGTTCCCTGTCATATCCGAAAAAGTCAAGGCTGAGAAGCGACTTTTTTGCATTGAAGTTAATCAGCTCACCGTCTTTTGATCCACGAAAGCTCCTGCATCCTGTGAAAAGCCAAATACTTTCAAGTAAATTTGTTTTTCCCTGAGCGTTGTCACCATGAATTATGTTTACACCCTCGCAAGGCTCAATGATTTCCTTTGCAATATTACGAAAGTCAACAACCTCAAGCTTGCTTATGTTCACTTTGTCACCTCATAGATAACTCTTTCAAATTCAAAATTATCTCCGTCACGAAGCTTTTTTCCTCTTTGCGGGCAAACTTCTCCGTTGACCTTTACAAGTTCATCCTGAATGAGAGCTTTTGCCTGACCTCCTGTGCCTGCAACATTTGCAAGCTTCAGTGCTGCATCAAGCCTGATGTAATCAGTTGTTATAACAACCGGCACTCTTTTTTTCTTTGAAACTTTAACAACTACTTTCATAATCAACTCTTCTTTTCAGCTTTGGATTTATCAGATTCTTACAGGAAGAATGAGGAAGAGGAACTTATCACCCTCAGTTGGTATTACAATAATCGGCTGGCTTGATGAATTAAGTTCCATTTTGATTGTGTCTGTGTCACAAGCTTTGAGCGCATCAAGCACGAATTTGTTGTTAAAACCGATTTCAATGTCTTTTCCTTCAATGTCGGCAGGCATCTTGTCATTTGCCGTACCAATTGTTGTTATGCATGAAAATTTCATCACACCGTTTTCAATTGCGCATTTAACAGGGCTTGATCTGTCTGTGATGATAAGTGAAGTTCTTTCGATGCATTCAACAACTCTCCTTGTCGGAGCAATGACTGTTGTTGAACTTGTGAGAGGAATTGCCGCCTTATAATCAATGAAATTTCCCTCAAGAAGTCTTGAAATGATTCTGTATTCACCAACTTCAAAGCAGATGTGTCTTTTACCAACGTTAATTGAATAAACACCTTCATCATCTTCGCCAAGCTTCACAACTTCGCCAAGTGTTTTTGCCGGAACAACAAAGGAAACATCTTCACCTGTGTAGTCAATGTCTTCTCTTCTGATTGCAAGTCGTGCACCGTCAACGGCAACAAGCACAATTTTTCCGTTTGAAATTTCAAATTTGATGCCTGAATGCACAGGATTTCGTTCACTTGTTGAAACTGAAAAAATTGTTTTTTTAATCATATCTTTAAGGATTGCCTGATTAATCACAATTGGAAATCCGCTTGAAACCGAGGGGATATCCGGATATTCATCGGATGCAATTCCAATAAGCGAATATTCTGTTTCACCGCTTTTAATTTTGCAAATACATCTTTCGTCGCTGTCAATTGAAACAGTATCATCTGGTACCATTCTTAAAATGTCGCAAAGATGCTTTGCATTGAGAATGATTTCTCCGTTTTCTTCAACTTCAGCAGGAATATAAGTATCAGTACCGACTTCAAGATCATAACCTGTCAGATTGATGCTGTCTCCCGATGCCTTAATAAGAATACCTTCAATTGCAGGTATAGTTGATTTGCTGGAAACAGTTCTTTGAACGTTCATGCAAGCTTTTGCTAATTTAGCGCTGTCACAAACAATTTTCATTTTTCTTCCTCCTAATAAATAAAGAATAAATGAAGCGAAAAGATGAAATTTTGAATGAATTTTAATTTTTCATGAAAATCTCTTAATCATCGCATTTTGTATAAAATATATATAATTAAATTTTGTCTTTGTATTATGCAATGTTAAATTGTGGAATTCTGTTTTTTTCTCAGTATTTATGGGTACTGATCCCAATTTTTAACAGTTGAAACAAATGTTAAAACACTTTCATCTTTCAACATCACGTTTTTGCAAAATGTTAGCAATGTTAAAAACAAGATGTTGAATGTTAAATAAAATGTTTAAAACTTGTTTTTATTCGTTGATGTTTTTGATGATGTCATCAACAGTTGCTTTTAGGGCAACATTTGTTTCAAGCTTTGATTTAATTTCTTTCAGTGCATATATAATGGTTGAATAGTGCTTATCACCAAATTCTTTGCCGATTGCTTTGAGCGAAAGGTTTGTAACCTCGCTTATAATATAGATGGCAACCTGCCTTGCCTGAGAAATTTTTGCGTTTCTCTTGTCAGAACGAATGTCTGCCACACTGACATCAAATGTTCTTGCAACTTCATTGATGATGTTTTCAATCGTCATCGGAAGCGGCTGATTGTCATTTATAATGTCACTGATTGCTTTTTTTGCAATTGCAATGTTCGGTTTTGTGCCCTCAACTTCTTGATATGCCTTGATTTTTTTGACTGCGCCCTCAAGCTGACGAATGTTTTTCTTGATATTATCGGCAATGAAAGTAATGATTTCATCGCTGAGTTCAAGGTTTAAATCATCTGCTTTTTTCTGAACAATAGCCATTCTTGTTTCAAGCGGCGGCGGAGTAATGTCTGCAATGAGTCCCCATTCAAAACGTGTGCGAAGTCTTTCTTCAAGAGTCAACATTTCTTTTGGCGGTCTGTCTGAAGTGAGAACAATCTGTTTTCCGGCATTATTCAGCGCATTAAATGTGTGGAAAAATTCCTCCTGAGTTGCTTCCTTTGCCGCAATAAACTGAATGTCATCAATTAAAAGCACATCGCACGTTCTGTATTTTTCATGAAATTCAAGAAACGGATTATTAGCATAGCCGTTTGACTGATTTCGAACACAGTTAACAAGATCGTTTGTGAAATGTTCACCGCTTGTGTAGATAATTTTGGCGGCAGGATTTTTTGTTTCAATTTCATGTTTAATTGCACTGAGAAGATGTGTTTTGCCAAGTCCTGAATGTCCGTAAATGAAAAGCGGATTATATGCTTTTCCCGGATTATTCGCAACGTTCAGCGCAGCCGCATGAGCAAATCGGTTTGATGGACCGATAATAAAATTATCAAATGTATAGTCATATTCATGAGAAATGATCTTATCTTTATTATCC
>JAMPAE010000031.1 GCA_023667385.1 Ruminococcus sp. | reverse complement strand
AAACTGTTGGAAAAGTACGTGCGGCCCAGGAGGTTTACTCAACCTATACGCAAAAACAGGTGGATAAAATTTTTGCCGCCGTTGCAAAGAAAGCAAATATGCGGAGAATTGAGCTTGCAAAAAAAGCAGTTGAGGAAACAGGCATGGGGCTTGTTGAGGATAAGGTCATTAAAAATCACTATGCAAGTGAATATATTTTCAATGCATATAAAAACACAAAAACGTGCGGCATTGTTGAACACGATGCCGTTTACGGAATAACGAAAATCGCATCGCCGATAGGTGTTGTTGCGGCAATCATCCCGACTACTAATCCAACTTCCACGGCGATTTTTAAAATTCTGCTTTGCCTGAAAACACGCAACGGAATCATTCTCAGTCCGCATCCAAGAGCAAAAAAGTGCACGATTGAAACTGCAAAAATTTTGCTTGAAGCTGCTGTTGAAGCAGGTGCGCCTGAGAAAATCATCGGCTGGATTGATGAGCCGAGTGTTGAGGAAAGCTCAGAGCTGATGAAACAAGCTGATTTGATTCTTGCAACAGGCGGTCCGGGCATGGTTAAGGCGGCTTATTCCAGCGGAAAGCCTGCAATCGGCGTTGGCGCCGGAAACACTCCGGCCGTGATTTTGCCGTCAGCGGACATAAAATCAGCAGTAAGCTCGGTGGTACTTTCAAAAACATTTGACAACGGTGTAATTTGTGCATCGGAGCAAGCCATTGTGGTGCTTGATGAAATTTATGACAAAGTGAAAGCTGAATTTACCAAAAGGGGAGCTTACTTTTTAAACGAAGAAGAAACACAGATAATCAGAGATACACTTTTCAAAAAAGGCAGGCTCAATGCTGAAATTGTTGGCAAATCAGCCGTGAAAATTGCGCAAACAGCCGGAATAGATGTTCCGTCAAACACAAAAATTTTAATTGGAGAAATTTCGGGTTGTGACAAAAGTGAGCCGCTTGCATGGGAAAAGCTTTGCCCGGTTGTTGCAATGATGAAAGCGCACACAATCGAGGATGCCTTTGGAAAAGCGGAAGCACTTGTTAATGAAGGCGGTCTTGGTCACACGGCATCAATTTATCTTGATGTTGAAAACGAAAGGGAACTTTTGAATGCGTTTTCCGAACGGATGAAAGCGTGCAGAATTGTTGTTAACACCCCATCGGCACATGGCGGAATCGGTGATTTATATAATTTTAAGCTTGCACCGTCAATGACGCTGGGATGCGGCTCATGGGGCGGAAACTCCGTGAGCGAAAATGTTGGTGTTAAGCATTTGCTAAACATCAAAACAGTTGCTGAACGCAGAGAAAATATGCTGTGGTTCAGGTCACCTGAAAAGGTATATCTGAAACGTGGCTGTATGCCGTTTGCCCTTGAAGAAATTGTGAACATCATGGGCAGAAAGCGAGCCTTTATTGTTACCGATGAATTTCTGTTTTCAAACGGTTTCACAAAGAATATCACGGAAAAGCTCAGCAAACTGAAAGCGGACTTCGCTGTTTTTCACAGCGTTGAGCCTGATCCAACCCTTGCCAGTGCACGTGAGGGCGCAAAGCAGATGCAGGCGTTTAAACCGGATGTCATAATTGCATTCGGCGGCGGTTCAGCAATGGATGCCGCAAAAATCATGTGGGTGCTTTATGAATATCCTGACACGGATTTCATGGACATGGCGATGAGGTTTCAAGACATCAGAAAGCGTGTTTACAGCTTCCCACAAATGGGCGAAAAGGCATATTTTGTTGCAGTGCCGACTTCTGCAGGAACAGGCTCGGAGGTCACTCCGTTCGCTGTTATCACCGACGAACAAACAGGCATAAAATATCCGTTGGCAGATTATGAGCTGATGCCAAACATGGCAATTGTAGACATTGATTTTCATCTTTCTGCGCCGAAAGGGCTGACTGCTGCATCGGGCATTGATGCTTTGACTCATGCAATTGAGGCGTATGCGTCCATGCTTGCAACTGACTTCACGGATGCTGCCGCACTTCACAGCATCAGGCTGATTTTTGAGTACCTCCCAAGGGCATATGAAAACGGGAATGACATCCTCGCAAGGGAAAAAATGGCAAATGCTGCAACAATTGCAGGCATGGCATTTGCAAACTCGTTTTTGGGAGTCTGCCATTCAATGGCGCACAAGCTTGGTGCATTTTGTCACTTGCCTCACGGCATTGCCAATGCACTTTTGATTAATGAAGTGATGCGTTTCAATGCGGCTGAGATACCTGAGAAAATGGGAACTTTTCCGCAGTATGCATATCCGAAAGCAAAACGGAGATATGCCGAAATTGCAGAGCACATTGGAATCAGCGGCGAAAATGACGATGAAAAATTGCAAAAGCTGCTTGACAAAATTGATGAGCTGAAAGAAAAGCTTGAAATAAAAAAATTAATCAAAGATTACAACATTGAGGAAAAAGAGTTCCTCAGCAATCTTGATGAAATGGCAGAAGATGCGTTTGACGATCAATGCACAGGTGCAAATCCACGCTATCCGCTGATAAATGAAATAAAAGAAATGTATTTGAAAGCATATTACGGCTGAAAAAGAGAATATAAGGAGTGAAAAACTATGGATTTCGGAAAAGAAATTGCAGTCAGAGAGAACAAAACTGTCTATCGTGATAACAACAGAACGATTAAGGTGTTTGCTGAAAATTATCCCAAGTCTTTCATCATGAATGAGGCTCATAATCAGGCAATCATTGAAGAAGCAGGCATGAATGTTCCTGCAATCCTTGAAATTAAGCAGGTTGAAAACAAATGGATGGTTGTTTCCGAATATTTTGAAGGTGAATCGCTGGATTCGCTGATGAGGAACAATCCTGAAAAAATTGACGAATATCTTGAATTGTTTGTTGATTTGCAGGTTGAGTTTCACAAAATCCGCTCAACGGCGCTCACAAGGCTCAGGGATAGAGTTAATCGTCAAATCAGGCAATCGGATTTGCAGGCAACGACCCGCTTCGACCTTTACACAAAGCTTGAAGCCATGCCGAGGCATCACAAAATCTGCCACGGTGATTTCAACCCGTCAAACGTAATTGTTGGCACCGACGGTAAGGCATATATCCTTGACTGGTCGCACGCAACGCAGGGTAACTCTTCAGGCGATGCCGCAATGACTTATCTTTTGTTTAGGCTTGACAGCGAGGATGAGCTTGCCGAAAAATACCTTGAATTGTTCTGCAAAAAGGCAGGCAAGGACATAAATTATGTTAAACGATGGATTCCGATCGTTGCCGCTGCTCATTCCGTTGAAAGCAAGGGTGAAAACAAACAGAGGCTTCTTGAGTGGGCGGAAAATTATTCAAAGATAATGTAAAAAGCATGGGAAAGGAAAATCGCATACAGGAAAGTGTCTGTATCGTATGGAGCTAAAATGAAAAAGATCAGAAAATTCGACACTAAAGTTCAGCATCTTAATTATAAAGTAATCAGAGAAGTTGCAAGAAAATCATGGGCAAGCACACTGATGGAGGGTATGATTGACATTCCGAAAATTATTGTGCCGGGCAGCTCGGCAACAATGCGCTGCTGCGTTTATAAAGAACGTGCAATTGTTTCGGAACGTGTAAAAATCGGCATTGGCGGCGACTCAAGCAACCCGAACGTGATTGAAGTCATTGACATCGCCTGCGACGAATGTCCGAAGGGCGGTTACACTGTCGGAGACCTTTGCAGGGGCTGTCTTGCTCACCGTTGTGAGGACGCCTGCCCGAAAGGTGCAATCACCTATGACAGTCAGCAAAAAGCTCACATTGATAAATCGAAATGTGTTGAATGTGGTCAGTGCGCAAAGGTTTGCCCATATAATGCAATTATCAACCGCATTCGTCCCTGCGAAATGGCGTGTAAGGTTAAAGCGATTTCAATGGATCCCACAACCTATGCTGCAAGTATTGACAACAATAAGTGTATTTCTTGCGGCGCTTGTGTGTATCAGTGCCCGTTTGGCGCAATCATGAGCAAATCGTTTGTCATCAATGTTATCGATATCATCAAAAAAAGCAAGAACAACACAAACTATAACGTATATGCAGTTGTTGCACCTGCGGTTTCAAGTCAGTTCAAGTTCACAACCCTTGGCAAGGTCATCGGAGGCATCAAAGCTCTCGGCTTCCATAAGGTTGTTGAAGCGGCCCTCGGTGCTGACATGGTTGCTCACAAGGAATCAAAAGAGCTTGCGGAAAAAGGCTTCCTGATGAGCTCATGCTGTCCTGCATTTGTTGATTATGTTCATAAAAACTTTCCTCAGCTTTCTGAAAATCTTTCTGAAAATCTTTCGCCTGCTGCAACGATTGCGAAGCATATCAAAGAAAAAGAACCAACAGCAAAGGTTGTTTTCATCGGGCCTTGCACTGCAAAGAAAGCAGAAGCAAGAAAGCCGGAAGTCAGGCCGTATATTGACAGCGTCATCACATTTGAGGAGCTTCAGGCTTTGTTTGACAGCCGTGACATTGACATCACCGAAACGGAGGAAGAATCCTTTGACGGTGCATCATATTTCGGACGAATTTTTGCCAGAAGCGGTGGTTTGACCGATGCGGTACGTCAGGGTATTTTTGAGCACGGCATCAATTTTGACTATAAGCCGATGACTTGCAGCGGAATTGAGGAGTGCAGAATGGCTCTGCTCAGAAAAAACAAAAATGTGCTGCCTGCAAATTTCATTGAGGGCATGGCTTGTGTTGGCGGCTGCGTTGGCGGTGCAGGTTGCCTGACTCACAGTGACAAGAACCGTTCCGATGTTGACAAATATGGCAGAGACGCAATGGTAAGCATAAAAACGATTGCCGATGCAGTAAATAATGTAAATAACGATTGATACGGTTTAATGAAGAATCATGTGTTTAATGCACATGGTTCTTTTTTTATCGACCTTTTCCACATCCATGTTAAAAACATTTCAACACAGGTGAGCCACTGTTCATGGGCTTCGAGAGAAGTTTTTAACATTTTCCACATAGTTTTCCACTTTTTTAACATGGAAAACTCACTTCAATTTCATAAAATTTACATGGACATGATAATATCTTTCAGTATATTCAATTTTTTACGGTTAAAAATAATTCAGGATGAATCAGTAAGATTTATGATTCTGATGAATTTATTGTAAGCAGAAAGGCATGGAGATATTATGATAAAAGGAATTAACAGGCAGGTTGTTGAAGTCAGCGACACAGGGTGTGATTACTTTGAAAAAATCATGTTTTTTGTGAAGCCTGAATATGCATCAATCAGTGAGGGAAAAATCAGGGAGCGTGCAAGCATGATTGCAGGCAGCACAACTGCCGCACCACCGACAAAGGTGACGAAAAACCGCTTCTTTGAAGTGTCCAAAATCATTCTTGCAACTCTTTGCGGAGCTGCGGCGATGCTGATTGCAGTTGGCATTTTTTCATGAAAAGCATTTTATAGTTAGCAACCGTTTTTCACTTAGTGCATGAAGTGAGAACGGTTGCTTTTTGATTTTTCGGATGATATAATTGGAACAATAGGGTGAGATTTGAACGGAGGTAATATCGAATGTGGATAATATTTGCCTTACTGTCGGCTGTTTTTGCAGCACTTACGTCTATACTTGCAAAAATTGGCATAGAAGGCGTTAACTCTAACCTTGCAACAGCAATCAGGACTGTGGTTGTTGTTGCCATGTCATGGGGAATGGTATGGCTCACAAATGCACAAAAGGGGATTTCAGAGATAAGTCATAAAAGTTGGTTGTTTTTAATCCTGTCAGGTCTTGCGACCGGTGCGTCTTGGCTTTGCTATTATAAGGCTTTACAAATGGGAGATGCATCTAAAGTTGTACCGATAGACAAACTCAGCGTAGTCATTACATTGGTTTTAGCATTTGTGTTCTTACATGAGGAGTTTACAGTTAAATCTTTAATCGGATGTGTTTTAATTTGCGTTGGAACTTTGATAATGGTTCTGTAGTATACTTTTATGAATGGCTATGAAAAAGTACCTTTCAAAATCTTATTTACAGTCATTCATAAAAGTATAATCAAATATATTATTAAGTTATAATTCAATCCCTTGACAAAAAACGTTCGCAGTGATAGAATCTAATAAACCGTTGAGGCGGGAGTAAAGGCAGTTATGCTCACACAGAGAGTCCGTGGTGCTGGGAGCGGATTGAAAACAGGTTGCCAAATGGGCCGCTGAGGGCGCAGCTAAAGGTGTTTTTCACTGAGTATTCTGCGACGTGATGCAAACGTTATCTGCAATCGGTTAACCGAAAAAGAGCATAGCAAGGCGCTATGAATCAAGGTGGCACCACGGATAAATTTTTGATTATTCGTCCTTGACAGAGTGAAAAGCTCTGCCGAGGTTTTATTTTTTGGGAGGTATACATATGGAAAACAATACCGCAAACGCAGCACTTGCGCAGGAAAAGAAAAAGAAAATTTTGAGCTGTATTCAGCCGTCAGGTATTCCGACGCTTGGAAACTATCTTGGTGCATTGAAAAACTGGAAGCTGCTTTCAGATGAATTTGACAGTGCATTTGCTGTTGCAGACCTTCACGCAATCACAGTCAGGCAGGACCCTGCAAAGCTCAGAAAGCAAATCATGGAGGTTTATGCTTTGCTGCTTGCAATCGGCCTTGACCCGGAAAAGAGCATCATTTTCATTCAGAGTCAGGTGCCTGCTCACAGTCAGCTTGCATGGGTGCTCAATTGCTATACGCAGTTTGGTGAAATGTCAAGAATGACGCAGTTCAAGGATAAATCGGCTTCACACGCTGACAATGTTAATGTTGGCTTGTTTTCATATCCGGTTTTAATGGCGGCAGACATCCTTCTTTATCAGGCCGATCTGGTACCTGTTGGCGCAGACCAGAAGCAGCACCTTGAAATTGCAAGGGACATTGCTAACCGCTTCAACACAGTTAACGGAAAAACATTCACCATTCCGGATCCGTATATCGGCAAAAACGGTGCAAGAGTAATGTCGCTTCAGGATCCATCTAAGAAAATGAGTAAATCCGATCCGAATCCCAAGGGCTATGTTTCTGTTTTTGATGCACCTGAAACAATCATGAAGAAAATCAGAAGCGCAGTCACCGATTCTGAGGGCGGCGTTTATTACGGCGAGGGCAAAGACGGCATCAACAACCTGATGGGTATCTATTCTTGCTGTACTGGCCTCACAATGGAACAGATTGCCGATGAGTTCAAAGGCAAGGGCTACGGCGACTTCAAGGCAGCGGTCGGCGAGGCAGTTGTTGAAGAACTTCGCCCGGTCAGAGAACGTTTTGAAACCTATATGAATGACCAGGCTTATCTTAAAGAGCTTGCCGCCCAAGGTGCAGAAAAAGCATCACGAATTGCACAAAGAACCCTTGACAAAGCAATGAAAAAATGCGGTTTTGTGTTGCTGTAATGCATTCGGCGCAGATCAACAAGCAAAAATCAAGATTTTTACTTGTTTAACCTTTTCGCCCTCTCGCAGTACCTTTGTACGGCTTCGGGACGAAGAAAACGATTGCTGAATCTGAATGAAGCAATCGTTGGAGTAGTAATTATATTAATATGCGGGCAGAGTTTAACGAAAGCGAAAAACTCTGCCCGCAATATTTTTGTGAATCATTCAATTTTAATGCCGGTTCCGCTGAGTAGGTTCACAACTTCGGGAAAGGAGAAGCGGGCGTCTTTCAGCTTGTTTGTTTCAAGGCTTATTTGATAGCCTGCGGCGTCACGAAAATCAGCCTTTGTCAGGTCACAGCGAAAAAATTCGGTTTTTGTGAGGTTGCAGCCCTTGAAGTTACTGCCAGAAAGCTTGCAGTCAGCGAACATGGAATCGGTTATGTCACTGCCGCAGAAGCTGAATTTTGTCAGGTTCATTTCGGAAAAATTGTTATATTTCATGCGGCATTTTGTGAGAGAATCGAATGGCTGATAAAACTGAATCGGAGGAAGCCACTCGTTCCAGTTAATGCCGATGAGATAGCAATCGGTGAAAACCGAATAGCGCATCTGTGATTGTTGAGAGCCTTTATTGTTAATCAACCGACATTTTGTGAATGTGCAGTCAGCAAAGCTGCAATGGCTAAATCGGCAGCCGTCAATCACGCAATTGATGAAATCACAATCGGTGAATGAACAATCAGCAAATTCCATATTAGAACGGTTAAGATTGGTGAATTGCTTGTTTATGTATTCATGCATAAGTGTTACAATCTTTCTGTGGGGTTAGTTTTATGAAATTTAGCCATGCATTAAAGAAGTTATTTCGGATTCTCGATGGCTAACTTAATAAAAACCTATTGCATGCGCAATAGGTTTTTTTCTTAGTCAATGTCATTGAACAAATTATTATAGTTGCCGCTGCTGTTGAAATCATCGGAAAATTCTGCATCATCAGCTTGACTCGGAAGTTCTTCTTCAAGTTTTTCATCGTAATCTTCTGTTTCTGCAGCTATTTTTTTCTGTTTCTTTGCCTCTTTTTTCTGCGCTTTAATGATAGCTTTGTCTTTATTCCTCAAAACAAGAGTGACGAGAATGAAAAGCAAAATTGTCAAAGCAGCAAGAGCAACGATAAAGATAAGATAATAATCGAAGATGATGTCAACGATTTTGCCGATGCTTGGAAACGTTTTTTCAATTGTTCCGAGTGCATCTCCTCGTGCAATCTGCTGATTTCCAATGAGATAAACAACATTGCCGTCATCATCGGTCATACCGCCGTTTTTGACACCGAATGCAACTTTCTTTTGTGAATCTTCAGTGTCAGTGTAAATAAATGCAGCCTTTGCACCGTCAATGAGATAAGTGCTGCTTTTGCAGATGATGAAATCGTTTGCCTTGATGTCTGCATCTTCATAGTCATAAGAGGCAGTGAAGAAATAGAAATCGCCGGGCGCTTTTTTGCCTGTGTTGATGTTCAGCACAAGGTTCATTGAAGCAACAACCGCAGTTACAGCAAGGCAGATTACAAAAATAATGCTTAAAATTGTGCGAAGAACAATTCTGCCGGTTGATGAACGAGCCTGAACTTCTTCTGTTTCGTCTTCTTCCTCAAACTTTTCAAATGCAGCTTCAAGGTTTTCTTCCTGCACTTCTTCAGCAACGGTAGGTTCTTCAACCGGAACGTGTTCTTCAATTGTTGCTTGCTCAGAAGCTTTTTTTGCAGCCTTTTTGGCAGCTTTTCTGGCTTCTTTTTCTGCTTTTTTTGCAGCTTTTCTTTCGGCCCTTTTTGCTGCTTCTTCAGCTTCGTCATAGTCGTAATCATAATAAGTCGGGGCGTAAGCTTCTTCTTCATCGCTTGACCTGACAGCTTCTTCCTGAATTGGAACTTCAATGGCAGGCTGTTGCGGCTCCGGCTGAACTGACGGTGACTCTGAAAGCTGAATTTCTGCTTCAGGTTCAGGTTGTGCTTCTGCCTGCGCAGGAGCTTCTTCAATTGTTGAGTGGCTTTTCTTGCGGTCCTTTTTTCTGTGGCGTGACCTTTTGCCAAACAGTGGCTCATCATCTTCATCGTTCATGATTTTGATGTATTCATTCATTAAGCCTGACAAATCGCCCTCTTCGGGGATTGTTGAAGCGTTGAGCTCTTTTTGAATCATCTGAGCGTTTGGCTTATGCTGATTTTGCGGTCTTATCGGCGTTTTCGGATAAGACGGGGCAGGAGCAGCAGGTTTTGCGGGTTCGCCTGAAAAATGACGAATGAAATTATCAACCGCAAAAGAGAGATCCTCAATTTCTTTGTCTGTTGCGCTGTCTTTGATAATATCAGGGACAGTCGGTATATCTGTTACCTTGACGGATTCAACAGGATCCACAGAGACGCCGCTTTCATTTTTGAGTTTTGTTGTTCCTTTTTTGATCGCCTGTTCCGCAGACAGGGTTTTATCATACATATTGTTAAGCTCATCAAGACTTTTGGGTCGGTAGCTTGCCAATCAAATCACATCCTTCTTAAAGTGCGGCTTTGTCGAGAATTACACCAATCATATCGCTGATGCTTTTGAGGTTTTTCATTATAAGATCGTTTTGAGTGCGAAGCTCAACCGAATTTTCCATGGCGCCTTTAACAATTGAACGTCCCTTTTCGTTGGCTTTTGCAATGATGTCATTGCATTTTGTTTCAGCATCCTGTTTAACCTTGTTGACAGTTGCGGTCAGCTCGTTGAACACCTTTTCGATGACCTCATTTTGGTTGTTTTCGTCAATTGTGAAATAAACGCCGAGCCTTTCCATGCTTGATTTAAGCTCTTCAAGCTTGGCTTCCATTTCCTCGCCCCAGGCAATTGCGTTTTTGTATTCCTGCTGGAGCATATCAATGTACTTGTCAACTTCTTGACTGTCATAGCCGTTTTCAACAACGGTGAAATTAATGCTTGCCATAGTTTTCCCCCTGAGATAAATATTTATGATTATACTTTTCTATTTTAAAGATACATTAAAATTATACTCTAACCCTAAACAAAATTCAACACTTAAATCTGTATTTTTTGCTCAAGTGCCCCATACAATTGTAAATAATTTTCTAACATAGTCCGATTTTGACCGAAAAATTCATTTGTTGTTTGTTTAATTTCCTTTATTGACAGCGTATATTTGTGAACAATTTGTTAATATTTGCTTTTGACCGCTTGTATGTTGGAACACGTGACTGAAATGTGGTAAAATAACAAAGATTATGACTTTAACTAAAAGGAAGTGTAGCTTTATGATAAGCACAAATAATGTTACATTACAATATGGCGGCAGGGAACTTTTCAAGGATGTTTCAATCAACTTCACAAAGGGCAACTGCTATGGTCTCATCGGTGCAAACGGCGCCGGTAAATCAACTTTTCTGAAAATACTTTCAGGCGAAATCGAGCCGAACAAGGGATATGTTACAATTACTCCCGGCGAAAGACTTTCGGTTTTGAAGCAGGATCACTTCGCTTTCGATGAATATGATGTTATCCGCACTGTTCTCATGGGTAACGAGCACCTTGTCGACATCATGGATCAGAAAGAGGCACTCTATTCAAAAGAGGAGTTCACTGAGGAGGACGGAATCAGAATCAGTGAGCTTGAGGAAGAGTTTGCCGAAATGGACGGCTGGAGCGCAGAAAGTGACGCTGAAATTCTTCTCAATGCGCTCGGTATTCACAAAGAGTTTCACTATATGCAGATGAAAGAGCTCAGCGGTGACCAAAAGGTTAAGGTGCTGCTTGCACAGGCGCTTTTCGGCAACCCCGATGTTTTGCTTCTTGACGAGCCGACCAACCACCTTGATGTTGCAGCAATCAACTGGCTTGAAGATTTTCTCATGAATTTTGAAAA
>JAMPAE010000030.1 GCA_023667385.1 Ruminococcus sp. | reverse complement strand
GATTTTTATTGTGTTTGGGCATATTAATAAAACAGAATTTACAACGAAACGGAGAAGTAATATATGAAACCATTTGGACTTGTGCTTGCGGGCGGCGGCGCAAAGGGCGCCTATCAAATCGGTGCATGGAAAGCCATGCGTGAGCTTGGCGTTACGTTTGAGGCGGTTGCAGGCGTTTCAATTGGCTCAATCAACGGCGCCCTGATTGCCGCAGGCGACTATAATAAAGCGGTTGAGCTTTGGAGCAGCGTTTCAATTGATAAGGGCGTTAACATTGAAGCACCGTTGCCTGACCCTGAAAACCTGTTCAGCAGGAAAAACTGGGGTGTGCTTTTAAAAGAATTTATGAAAAACAAAGGCTTTGATGCATCACCTGTTAATGATTTTCTGAAAGATTACATAGATGAAGAAAAGGTCAGAAGCAGTGGAATCCCCCTTGCAATTGTGACTGTTCAAATGACGCAGGGCGTGACTCCTTTGCAGCTTTTCATTGATGATATACCGCAAGGTCAGCTCCTCGATTATCTGCTTGCTTCGTCAAATATACCGCTTGCAAACAACATCGGTCCTGAAGGTGAGCGCTTCCTCGACGGCGGAATTTATGACAATACCCCTGTGACCGTGCTGAAAAAAAGCGGCTATAACAGGCTGGTTGTTGTTGACATTTCAACCATCAAGGGCGTCAGTCACAACCTTGATTTCATCAATTCACAGGTTGTCTATATAAGACCGTATAACATTGAGGACCTTGGTGCGGCTTTTGATTTTGACAATGAAATGATTGAAAAGCGCATGAAAATGGGCTATCTTGATGCAAGAAAAGCATTTTCTTATCTGCTTGGAAAAATCTATTATTTTGAGCCGCAGACCTATCGTGAAATGGTCAGAAAATTCGGCGGTGATGCAGTTGCACAGCTTGAAGAATTAGCCTGTGAAATGCAGATTCCACGCCTTGAGGTTTACTCAGAAGATGAATTTTTGACGGCAGTCAAAGAATGTTATGAAAACTATAAGACCGAAAAAGAAGCTGAAAAGGGCGAAAAAAGGGACAAAGAAAAAGAGAGTGTCTATTCGGCAATATTAAAGTTTATTTCACGAAAAAAAGGCGAAAGCGATTTTCAGGATGCGATTGCCGTTTTGGATAATTTGATTGTGTGAGTAGCTGCAAAGGAAAAGAAAATGAAGCTTTTTAATGTACTGATTTGCTGTATCAACTCAAAATTTATACATTCCTCCCTTGCTCCGTGGTGCTTGCTTTCGGGCATTAAAGCACTTGGCGATGAAGCGGTTTCAGCGAAAGTTGCAGAGGGTACGATTAATGAAAATGTGCACGCAATTGCTGAACGACTGATTGAACAGCAGCCCGATGCAATCGGTTTTTGCTGCTATATCTGGAACATTCATCATGTGCTTGAAGCTGCCGGGCAGGTGAAATCGGCACTGCCAAACGTGAAAATCATCCTCGGAGGGCCGGAGGTCAGCTTCAATCAGCGTGAAGTGTTGGAGCAAAACTGTTTTGTTGATTACATCCTTGCAGGGGAGGGCGATTTTGCCTTTGCAAGGCTTGTGAGCCTGCTTGTGCATGGTGAAGCTTTGCCGCATGATTTGGTTTCCATGCGGAACGGCAGTGAAATCATAATCGGTGCCTATCAGACAGCTCAGCAAACCGCTTCGCCTTATTGCAAGGAGTATTTCGATGCGCTCGGCGGCAGAATTGCCTACATCGAAAGCAGCCGTGGCTGCCCGTACCACTGCGCATTCTGCCTTTCGGGAACGGACAGAACAGTTAGATTTTTTGAGCTTGAACGTGTTAAAAGTGAAATGCTTTTGCTTGCAAAATCCGGCGCCAAAACAATAAAGTTCGTTGACCGCACTTTTAATTGCAGCAAAAAGCGTGCTGCTGAAATTTTGCTTTTCATCAAAGATAACTATGGCACAAAAATTGCCGATGATGTTTGTTTTCATTTTGAAATTGCGGCAGATATTCTTGATGATGAACTGCTTGCTCTGATTGAAACCATGCCGTGCGGCTCGGTTCAGTTTGAAGCGGGCATACAGAGCTTCAACAGCAAAACACTTGAAGCGATAAACCGCAAAACCAACCTTGACAGACTTTGCCGCAACATCAAAAAGCTCGTTTCGTTCGGCAATTGCCACATACACATTGACCTGATTGCAGGTTTACCTTATGAAAATATGGCGTCGTTTAGGCTGAGCTTCAACCGTGCGTTTGAGCTTAATGCAAATATGCTGCAGCTTGGATTTTTGAAAATTCTTTATGGCTCATGCATGGAAACAAACAGCGAAAAATTCCCCTGTGAGCACAGCTTTGAGCCGCCGTATGAAGTTATTTCAACGCCGTGGATAAGTGAAAGCGAGCTTCAATTTTTGCATCTTTTTGAGGAGGCATTTGAGCGTGTGTACAACAGCGGACGTTTTCGCCGCACTGTGAAATATTTGCTTGAATGTACAGACAAAACAGCCTTTGATGTTTTCTGTGATTTTGCGCTTTATGTTCAGAGTAAGCATGCCGAAAGACCTCCGTTGGATTTATATACACAATGGATTTACGAATTTTTTGCTGATTATGAAAACGTTGATAAGGTTATGTTAAGGGACTTGATGATTACAGACAGAATTGCAGGCAATTCATCAGGTATTATTCCAAAGTGCCTGCAGGTTAAGGACGCAAATCTGCGCAGGGTCAAGCACGCCCTTTCATTGATGTACTCGATGAAAAAAGGCACAAAAAGAAGCGTTGCAATCCTTTATGCAACCGATGAAGTAATTTTCTGTGATTACGGTGAAAAGGGCAGAGTAAGCGGAGAATACGGCTTCATCACGAAGAAGCTGACCGATTTTGCAGAATTTATCCGATAAAAAAATCTCCCGTAGACTTTTTAGTCAGCGGGAGATTTTCTGTATATTCATGGTTCTTACATTAATTCGCAAATCAATTCGCTAAGCTCAGCAGGGTTGTCAATTGACTTTCCGCCGATGAGGCAGGCTTGCGAATAGAGGATTTTTGCATATTTTGCAACCTTATCCTTGTTGGTTTCAAACAGCTCTTTGAGCTTGGCGGCAACAGGGTGATTCTTGTTGATTTCAAGTGCAACTGTTGCTTTGACGCCGTTTGCATTGGGCATTGCACCAAGCACTTTTTCCATTTCAAGTGAGAGAGCACCCTCGCTTGTCAGGCAGACTGCATAATTTTTCAGCTTGTTTGTGAAGGTTACATCGTTAACAGCATCGCCGAGTGCTTCTTTCATGAAATCACGAAGCTCCTTGGTTTCGTTGTTTTCTTTTTCAAGTTCTTCTTTTTCGTCATCACTGTCAAGGTCAAGTTTATCTGCGCAGATGTTGGTGAATGTTTTGCCGTCAAATTCACGAAGCATTTGAAGTGCAAATTCGTCAACATCGTCTGTGCAATAAAGCACTTCAAAGCCTTTTGCCTTAACTGCGTCGGCCTGAGGAAGCATATCAATTTTGTCAATTGTTTCACCGCAGGCATAGTAGATGGTTTTCTGCTCCTCGCTCATTCTTGAAACATATTCAGAAAGGGTTACAAGCTTGTTTTCGCTTGAAGAATGGAACATGATGAGGTTTTTGAGGGTATCTTTGTTGATGCCGTAGTTTGTGTATATGCCGAATTTGAGCTGTAATCCGAAAGCCTTATAGAATTTTTCATAGTCCTCACGGTTGTTCTTGAGCATCTTTTCAAGCTCTGACTTGATTTTCTTTTCAAGGTTTTTTGCAATGATTTTGAGAATGTGGTCATGCTGAAGAGTTTCCCTTGAAATGTTGAGCGTCAAATCTGCTGAATCAACAAGACCTTTCACAAAGCCGAAATGGTCGGGAAGAAGCTCGCCGCATTTGTCCATGATGAGAACGCCGTTGCAATAAAGCTGCAAGCCTTTTTCATAGTCCTTGGTGTAATAATCAAACGGAGCGTGAGAGGGGATATAGAGCAGAGCATCATATGTTACCTGTCCCTCGGTTTTTGAGTGAATTGTGTGCAGTGCAGGCTCATAGTCATAAAACTTTGACTGATAGAAATCTGCGTATTCTTCCTTGGTGATCTCGCTTTTGTTCTTTCTCCAAAGGGGAACCATGCTGTTGAGCTGTGTCGGCTCTGTGATGGTTTCATATTCATCCTCTGTGCCCTCTTTGAGCTTTGAAGTTTGCATATCCATCATAATCGGATAGCGGATGTAATCGGAATACCTCTTAACGATGTCCTGAAGCGAATACTGCTCAAGATATTTATCATAGTTTTCCTCATCGGTGTTATCCTTGATTGAAAGCGTGATGGTTGTGCCGGCGGTTTCTTTTTCGGCAGGCTTGATGCTGTAGCCGTCTGCGCCTGTTGATTCCCATTCAAAGGCCTCATTGCTGCCGTGAACCTTGCTGACAACTGTTACTTTGTCGCTGACCATGAACGCAGAATAGAAACCAACGCCGAACTGACCGATGATTTCAACGTCACTTTTTTCTTCAAGGTTGCTTTTGAAATCAAGCGAGCCGCTTTTTGCAATTGTGCCAAGGTTTTTCTCAAGCTCTTCTTCACTCATACCGCAGCCGTTATCGGCGATGGTGAGTGTGCGGGCTTCCTTGTCAGCGGTGATTGTGATTTTGTAATCTTCTCGTGACATTCCGGATTCGTTATCTGAAAGAGAATGGTAATAGAGCTTGTCCAGTGCATCACTTGCATTTGAGATGAGCTCTCTGAGGAAAATGTCTTTGTGGGTATAGATGGAGTTAATCATCATATCCAGAAGCTTTTTTGATTCAGCTTTAAATTGTTTCTTTGCCATTATTTATCACTCCAAAAATAAATTTAATGAGAAAAGAGGAATGGATAGAGAGAATTTGCGGCTGCGGATAAAACATCTGAAAAATCAACAATTTCGTCCGCAAAGAGAAGTCGATTTGCAAGTTAGGAACAACATTTCATCCCTAACCTCTCACCCCTGATTCCTAATTGTATTAGCTGAGTGCCAGCTTTTAGCACTCGATGATTGCGAGTGCTAAAATATATTATATCCGTTAAAATGCGTTTGTCAACCCACTTTTTGCTAAATTATGAAAAATTTTCTCAAAACTATTGACTTGCGCAGGTCGTACAGATGTATAATAAAAAATATAAATAAAAGGAAGTACAGCTATGGATAATCACTTTTTTGCCATGCATTCAAGAATGAAATATATAAACCGCTGGGCGCTGATGCGAAACACTCAAAGTGAAAACATCAGCGAGCATAGTAACGACGTTGCCGTGATTGCGCACGCAATTGCTGTTTTGAAAAATCTGCGCTTCGGCGGAAACGTAAATGCTGAAAGGGCGGCACTTTTGGGACTTTATCATGATATGCCTGAAATAATAACAGGTGATATGCCGACCCCTGTTAAATACCACAGTGAGAAGCTGCACGAGGAATTTTTGCAGGTTGAAAATCAGGCTTGCGGCAGCCTTTTGGCAATGCTTCCCGATGACATGAGAACTTATTATGAAAGCTGCTTTTTCAAAGCGGAGGAGGATGAGTACCTTTGGAAGATTGTTAAGGCAGCGGATAAAATTTCTGCACTCATTAAATGCATTGAAGAACAGAATGCGGGAAACAGGGAATTTGATTCTGCCCTGCGCTCAACGAGGCAGTCAATCGAAAAAATGAATCTTCCTGAAGTGAATGCATTTGTTGATGAATTTATCCCAAGCTTCAGCCTGAGCCTTGATGAGCAAACAAGGCGGTGAAAAACATAATATATGGTAATAACCGGAAAATAAGGTGATAATATCCAATATTTCACAATTTATTTATTGCTTTTTATTTCGGTTACCTGTATAATGAAATATACTAATCCTTAAGGAGTTGTAAAATATGGAGCCAATCAAAGTGGATTTCACAGGCAAAGGCGGCTCGGATAAGGGCAAAGGCAGCGGAACAAACGCATACCTTGCACCGTCAAAATCCGGCATTAAAACAATAATCAGCATTATCGGCACAATTATCGGTGCTGCAATTGCTTATTATTTCATGCTGCCAGCATTAAATTTCAAAAGCACAGAGCTTTATATGTTCCTCGGCTTGATTGCAGTGATTTTCATTGCACTCAACGTTTTGCTTTCAGGTGCGGTTTTCAAGCCTGAATATACGGAATATGCAAAGCGCAGATCAATCATTCCCGCAATTTTCATCGGTGTACTTGTTGTGATTGTTGCAATCGGCATGCTTTTTTCATCAGTTGTTTTCAGAGCTAAGTCGTATAAGCAGATTATTGACGTTGACGAAAGCAAAACATTTGCAAGCGACATCGCCGAGGCAGATTTCCAGTCTGTTCCCGTTCTTGACAATGATGCTGCCGCAGTGCTTGCAACCCGCACACTCGGTGACCTTGCATCAATCAACAAGGTTTCGCAGTTTGAGGTTTCATCTGATTTTGCTCAGATTAACTATAAAAACTCGCCGGTTCGTGTCACAACCCTTGCTTACGGTGACATTTTCAAGTGGCTTAAAAACACTTCAACAGGCTTCCCAGGTTACATCGTTGTTGACATGGTGACCCAAAAGGCAGAGCTTGTCATGCTTGATGAGGGCAAGTATATCAGATACTCAACAAACGAGCATTTCGGCAAATATCTGATGCGTCATGTACGTTTCAATTATCCGACTTATATTTTTGACACTCCGCACTTTGAAATTGACGAAAGCGGCAATCCGTTCTGGCTCTGCCCGGTTCTTGACAAAACCATCGGTCTTTTCGGCGGCACTGATGTCAAAGGTGTTGTCATCGTTGATGCTATCACCGGTGAGTGCAAGGAATATGGCCTTGATGAGGTTAAAACAGATAAATCACTCCAGTGGATTGACAGTATCTATTCAAGTAATCTCCTCGTTGAACAGTATAATTATTATGGTAAATACGTAAACGGCTTCATTAACTCCCTGCTCGGTCAGGAGGGCGTTAAAATTGCAACAGAAGGCTCAAACTTCCTTGCAATGAACGATGACGTTTATATGTATACCGGTGTTACATCAACCGGCGGTGACCAGGCAATCATCGGTTTTGTTCTTGTTAACATGAGAACAAAGGATGCAAACTTCTATACCGTTTCGGGTGCTAAGGAATATTCGGCTGCTGCATCGGCAGAGGGTGTTGTTCAGGACTATAAGTATGCTGCAACATTCCCGATTCTCCTTAACGTAAGCGGTCAGCCGACTTACTTCATGTCACTCAAGGACTCAAGTAACCTCGTTAAGCGTTATGCAATGGTTAACGTTCAGAACTACCAGGTTGTTGTGACAGGCGAAACGATCGCTGAGTGCACAGAAGCATATGCAGCAAAGCTGAAGCAGAACAACATCAACATCAAGGTTGACATTGATCAGATTAAACAGGACACTGACAACAATGAAAACGGCGAAACACCAAAGGTTGAAACCGTGAAGCTCAAAGGCAAGGTTGCAGACATCCGCACCGCAGTCATGGACGGCGACAGCGTATACTTCATCAAGCTTGCAGAAAACAAGGCTTACTTCTCAATCAAGGCTTCGGATGCACAAAATGTTGTCATCCTCAACGTTGGTGACACTGTCACAGTTGAATATCAAAAGGCAAGCGGCAGTATCATCGAAGCTGAATCAATTAAATAAGTTAAACTAAATTTTAGGTGAGTAACGTAGAAATATGTTGCTCACTTTTTTATCACTCGATTAGCGTTGGCTAACATATGTTGATTATAAACAAAACAATTAAATGGTTTTTGTGCATTTTAATTATTTATAATAGTTTTTTTATTGACAATGAAGTGCTTTTGTGATATAGTGAACACCGTTAATTATTAACGGTGTTAAGTTTTATTTGAAAGGGGGCGCAGTATAATATGAAAAAGAGTGAATTGACAAATGAAATCATCGGTGTATTTGCCGGCATGAGTCACATGAAAACGTTCAGCGATATTCAGATGAATTTGAAAGGTGAAAACTTTTTGCTGGCGCACCTTTTTAATAACGATGGAGAAAGCACACCGAGCAAGCTTGCCGAATTTCTGAATGTATCGGCGGCGAGGATTGCAGCAATTTTGCGCTCGCTGGAGCATAAGGATTTGATTGAACGCATTTCCGATGGGAAAGATAAACGACGAATCATGGTTAAGCTGACGGAAAAAGGCAGTCAGCTTGTCAATGGCATCCAAACCGAGCTGATTGGTCACGCATCAGACGTTTTTGACAGGCTCGGCGAAGATGATTGTGCGGAATTTATCAGAATTTTGAAAAAAATCATGCGCATTGAAAACCAAAACCCTGAAGCAACAACCACAGACATCGTTAACAAGAAAGAATAGAAATTGACACATTAAATTAAATGAGGTGATTACACTGAAAACCGCAACGAAAAAATTAATCAGCGTTTTGCTTTGTATAATGATGCTGTCACTAAGCCTGACTCCGGCATATGCCGCAGTGACATACCCGTCAGGTGTTACCGAGCAAACGGCGCAGCAAAGCGCAGAAAAAACTGATACGCTCATCAAAAACGCTGTGAGCGCACTTGAAAACAAAACCCTTGATAAGCTCGTTTATCCGATGCTTTTTTCTGATGAAACCTTGTCGCAGATTCTGCTTTCGGTTTATCAGAGTATGGCAGAAAACGCAGAATCGCTTGGACGTTTGGGTATTGATGTTTCAACAAAAAAGGTTGCCGAAGGGCTTTTGGCATATCCTTCGGTGGCACAAAAGCTTTCAGCCGCTGCCGATTGGAACAGCGTCAGCCTTGACGGTGCAAAATGGGCAGTTACAAATAAGCAGCAGTTTGCCGATGCTTTTGCGGCAATGCTCAGCACTTTTAACGATGTGCTTTACATGGTGCTCTGCTCAGGTGATTATGCATCAGGCATCATCAAGCTCAAAGGTGATGACGGCTATGGCAACGGAATCATCCCTATGCTTTCGGCGCTCGGCTGCACAAGCATAATGCCGAATGATCAATTCAAAGCTCAGGCCGAAGCAAACAAAAATGCCATGATTTCAAACATCGTGACGTCTGTGCTTTCAATGCTTGATTCAGTGCTTGAAGCACCTGCAACAAGGCTGAGCGAAATTATGCCGAACCTCGCTTATTATTTCAGAAACGGCGGATTTGAAAATTCGGTCAACGCACTCATGAGCCCAATGACGCTCGGCATCGGAAAATATATTTCGCTGTTTTCCGGCGCAGGAATGCTCTCGCTTTTGATGTTTATTCAGGATCCGAGCAAATACACAATCAATTTCAGCGAAAACATGACAACGATCCTCAACGATGCAATTGCAGGTTTCGATTTTAAGCTTGCTGAAATTGACCTTGACGCAATTGCTGCCTGCGGAACAGTTCAGGGCGATTCTGTTAAGGCAAACATCGGCGAATCATACACAACGATTTTCCGCTGGCTCATTGACACAATGAAGCTCAACAAGGATAAAATCGCCCAAATGATGAACGAACAGGGCATTAACGCTTCTGCAAGTGACAATGAACAAAGCATAGACATCGGCAAAATCATTGACGGTTTGCTTGCCAAAAGTACCGATGAAATTTTTGCAATGCTTGTTAACCTCCTGACTGCCGAATCAGGCGAGGATGCTGACTATCAGTGGCAAACACCGCAGTTTACAAAAACGCAGGTCAACTATACTGCAAACCTTGGTCAGGAAAAATATCAGCGAGTGCTCGATGGTATTGACGATTTGCTGAATGACTTCATTGCAGAAAATGACAAAAACAGCACTTTGCAGTCCACACTGAAAAGCACGATCTATTCTCCGGCCCTGATTTCAACGCTTGTAACTTCAGTTTACGGTGCACTCGGTGACGGTGAAATGGCTTCAATGATGAGTATGCTCGGTTTGCCTGCATCTCCGTTGCAGCTTGCTTCAACTCTCACAGGCAGGCAGTTCAGCTTTGCAAGAAGCACTCTTTCAAGATATTCAAGCTGGAAAAGCGTGAAAGCCGAAAACCTGCGCTGGGGCTTTGCGGCAGGCGATGCAAAAGGCTTCAAAAATGCACTTGCTGCCGTGCTTCGTCCGTTTGAGCCAATGCTGAAAATGCTTCTCGTTTCGGGTAAAATCGAAATCCTCGGCGCAGTGAACTTCTGCGGTTCAAACGGCTATAACACCGCAATCATCCCACTGCTTGAAGCAATCGGCTGCCCGCAGGATTCCATTTTGACCTATGAGCAGTTCAAGGCAAAGGCAGATACAGAGGGCGTTATTGAAAATCTTATGACTCCGATTTTGGCACTTGTTGATAAGATTATCGAAAAACCGATATATACATTAACGGAAATTTTGCCGAACATCATTTTCTTTGTGCAAAACGGCTCAATGATTCAGTGCATTGAAAACCTGATTGCACCGCTCACAAAAACGATGGAACAGTTTTCAATTTCGCTTTCCTCGCTCGGCGTTGATTTTGAAGCACTGAAATCAAAGGATCTTCTTGCAGAAATTTCTGAAAAAGTTCCCACGCTGACTGATGAAATCAAACTCGGTAAGCCGAACATTGCAGTGCTTGCAGGAATCGGTGAGCTGACAACAATCGAAAGCAAAAGTACCTATCAGGGCGCACCGGCAAAAATGGCATATGTCAAGGCAGATCAAACAGCAGTACTCATGACACTGCTCAGATATTTCGTCGGCTTGCTTAAAGACCCGGCAAATGAAAGCCTGATGGGCGGTATGATGGGTGGCTTCGGCGATAACGATATGTTTGCTCAGGCATCAGGCGGTATCGGTGACGAAATGGCAAAAATGAGTGTTGACGAAACAATCGAATGGCTCTATAAGCTCCTTTTCAGGGAAAGAGCAGTTTCAACAACTGTTGCCCAAAGTGAATATACAAAAGAAATTGTCTATCAGCCAAAAGAGGAAAGCAATGTTATGCAAATTGTTCTCAGAATCGTCATTGTTCTGGTTATCATTGCGGCTTTCCTGATTATCAGAAGAAAGCGAATCAAAGTTTTGCTTGACAACAGAAAGCTTCAAAAGTCGATGAAAAAATCGGCAAAATCACAGCAGGAGGTGTAATTATGCTGATACTTAAAGATATAGTTAAAGATTACGTTACAGGTGACACAACCGTCAGAGCGATGAAAAACATCAGCATTAATTTCAGAGAAAACGAATTTGTTGCAATCCTCGGCCCGTCCGGCTGCGGCAAAACAACAATGCTTAACATCATCGGCGGTCTTGACAGATACACAAGCGGCGACCTTGTCATCAACGGCAAATCCACCAAAACTTTCACCGATGATGATTGGGATACCTATCGTAACCATTCAATCGGATTCATTTTCCAAAGCTACAACCTGATTCCGCATCAGACAGTTGTTGAAAACGTTGAGCTTGCGCTGACTCTTTCCGGCGTATCAAAAAAGGAAAGACGCAAAAGAGCAGTTGAAGCACTTGAAAAAGTCGGACTCGGCGGTTGCCTT